>NZ_JBFUFP010000057.1:0-13425 GCF_056403375.1 Rhizobacter sp. P2_H2 | reverse complement strand
GTGTAGCGCGGCTCCACGCCCAGCACGCGGTAGTTGCGCGGCTGGTGCGTCAGCACCGTGCCGGCGGCGTTGATCAGCACGCTCGCGCGCGAGCTCTCGTTGTAGTAGAGCCGCACCTCGGCCTCCTGCGTGGCCGACATCGGGTTCAGGTACCCCAGGTCGATGCCCTTGCGCACGCCGCTCCAGTAGTCGGTGGGGCGGGTGTTCTGGAACGGGTCCACGTTGTATTGCGCCGGCGTCAGGCCGCCCGGTGTGCGCGACGTGACGTCGTAGTACGAGACCTTGCCGTAGACCTCGGCCTTGCCGTCGAGCGGCTGGCGGAACTTGACGGCCAGGTCGTTCACCTTCTCGTCGCTGTTGGCGCGCCATTCGCTGCCGTCCAGGCCCGAGTACAGCAGCGCGAGGCCCAGCCCGTTGTCGAGCTCGCGGCCGAGGAACAGGCTGTACTGCGTGTTGTGCCCGTCGCCTTCGCCGTAGCTGTTGTAGCGCACGGTCGCATCGCCGCTCAGCGCCTCGGTCGCCGGGATGGAACGGGTGTTGAAGTTGATGATGCCGCCGACGTTCTGCGGGCCGTAGCGCACCGCGCCGCCGCCGCGCACCACGTCGACCGACTCGATGTTGTTCAGGCTCACCGGCGCGAACGACAGCTGCGGCTGGCCGTAGGGCGCGACCGCCAGCGGGATGCCGTCGAGCARCACGGTGGAGCGCGGCGAGTAGCGGCCGGTCAGGCCGCGCACGCCGATGTTCAGCGAGATCGCGCTGCCGGCGGTGCCGGAGTTCTCGGTCGACTGCACGCCGGGGATGCGGCGCATCACCTCGCCGATCGACACGGCGCCGGTCTGCTCGATCTCTTCCTTCCTCACGACGGTGCGTGCACCGGCGAAGCTCTTCACGCTGTTCTGCAGGCCGCTGCCCAGCCAGTTGCCGCTGATCTGCACCGGCTCCAGCGTGACTTCAGGCGAGGCTGCGGCGGGCGCATCGGCCTGCTGCGCGCGCACGGCGAACGGCCAGGCCGCGATGGCGAGCGCGACGGCCGTGAGCGGGCGGGCCATCGGCCGCAGGAAGGGTTGAACTGCCATGGGAAAGGTACTCCGGGGCCCGGTCGCGGGCAGGTGTGCTGGCTGGGCGACCCACGGGCAGGACGGAGATCCATGCGAGAGCGCGATGGCTGGCGATTGATGAAACGATGGGCGACATTCGCCGACACCCCGGATGATAAATCGCCGGCGGCCCGCGATGAGAAAGGTTCGCAATTGAAAAATTATCGATAATCCCGGAAGGAACCCACTGGAGACGTTTCCATGAACTACCGCGAACTCGGCCGCACCGGCTGGAAGGTGTCGACGATCAGCTTCGGCGCCTGGGCCATCGGCGGCACCTGGGGCCAGGTGAACGACGACGAATCGATGGCCGCGCTGCACCGCGCGCTCGACCTGGGCGTGAACTTCTTCGACACCGCCGACGTGTACGGCGACGGCCACAGCGAGCGGCTGATCGCGCGGCTGCGCAAGGAGCGCACGGAGCCGTTCTACGTGGCCACCAAGGCCGGCCGGCGCCTCAGCCCGCACGTGGCCGAGGGCTACAACCGCGGGAACCTGACGGCCTTCGTCGAGCGCAGCCTGCGCAACCTCGGCACCGAGGCACTCGACCTGCTGCAGCTGCACTGCCCGCCGACGCCGGTGTACTACATGCCCGAGGTGTTCGGCGTGCTCGACGACCTGGTGCGCGCCGGCAAGCTGCGCCACTACGGCGTCAGCGTCGAGAAGGTCGAGGAGGCGCTGAAGGCGATCGACTTCCCCGGCGTGCAGTCGGTGCAGGTCATCTACAACATCTTCCGCCAGCGGCCGGCCGAGCTGCTGTTCCGCGAGACGCTGGCGCGCCGCGTCGGCATCCTCGCGCGGCTGCCGTTGTCGTCGGGGCTGCTGTCGGGCGGGCTCACGCGGCAGACGCAGTTCGCTGCCGACGACCACCGCAGCTTCAACCGCGAAGGGGCGGCGTTCGACAAGGGTGAGACCTTCTCGGGGCTGGACTACGAGAGCGGCCTGGCGGCGGTGGAGGCGCTGCGCCCGCTGGTGCCGGCGGGGCAGACGCTGGCGCAGTTCGCGCTGCGCTGGATCCTGATGCAGGAAGCGGTGACGTGCGCGATCCCGGGCGGCCGCCGGCCGAAGCAGATCGAGGAGAACATGCGCGCGGCCGACCTGCCGGCGCTGTCAGCCGAGACGATGCAGGCCGTGAACGCCATCTACGAGAAGCACGCGAAAGCGCAAGTCCATCACCGCTGGTGATCGGCCGCTTCCAGGTAATCCCGCTTCGCGAGCTGCAGATGCGCGACGCACAACTCCGCCAATGCCGCGTTGTCGCTGCCCTTCAGCAACCGGATCATGTCCAGGTGCTCGTCGGCCGCGGCTTCGGCGTGGCCTGCGGCGGCGGTGCGCTGCGCCCGCACCGGCAGGCTCAGCCACATGTAGTGGCGGATCGAGCCGATCAGGTACGGGTTGCCGCAGCCGCCGAACAGCGTCAGGTGGAACTCGTCGTTGATGCGGTGCACCGTGCCGTGGTCGCCGGCCCGCAGTGCCGCGACGAACAGCAGCTGCAGCGCCTCCAGCGCCGCGACCAGCGCGGGATCGGCCGGCAGCGGGATGCGCAGCGCCGCCTGCCGCTGCAGCAGCTCGCGCACCTCGTAGATCTGCCGCACCTCGGTGGCGGCCAGCGCGCGCACGCTCGCGCCCTTGTTCTTCTCGCGCACCACGATGCCGATGCGCTCCAGCTCGGCCAGCGCGCGCCGCACGCCGTGCCGCGTGGCGCCGAAGCGCGCCATCAGCGGGTCCTCGACCAGCCGGCTGCCGGGCGCGAGGCGGCCGAAGATGATGTCTTCGCCGAGCAGCCGGGCGACGTCCTGGGCCTCGGCGGGCAGCGGCGGGGGTTCGGGGCGGCGCGTCATGAGCGGTCGATTCTGCCAACAGTCCCATCAACAAGACACCAGGAGACAAGTGAATGAGCAAGATCGGATTCATCGGCGCCAGTGGCCTGATGGGCCATGGCATGGCGAAGAACCTGCAACTGAAGGGCCATGCGCTGCACCTCACCGTGCACCGCAACCGCGATCGGGTGGCCGACCTGATCGAGCGCGGTGCGGTGCAGGTGGAGACGCCGGCTGAACTGGCGGCGCGCTGCGACGTGGTGTTCATCTGCGTCACCGGCACGCCGCAGGTCGAGGGGCTGTTTGCCGGCGACGGCGGGCTGCTCGCGCGGCCGAAGCCGGGGCTGGTGGTCATCGACTGCTCGACCAGCGAGCCGGCCTCGACCGCCGCGCTGCGCGAGCGCTGCGCCGCGCAGCAGGTGCTGCTGATCGATGCGCCGCTTGCGCGTTCGGCGGCCGATGCCGAAGCCGGGCGGCTGACGGTGATGGTCGGCGCCGAGCAGCAGGACTTCGCGCGCATCGAGCCGCTGCTGCGCTGCTTCGCCGAGAACCTGCACCACGTCGGCCCGCCGGGCGCGGGGCATGTCGTCAAGCTGCTCTACAACTTCATGGCGCAGGCCATCTGCACGTCGACGGCCGAGGCGTTTGCGGTCGGGCGGCGCGCGGGGGTCGACCTGGGGCAGCTGGTGGCGGTGACGACGGTCGGCGCGGTCAATTCCGGGCTGTTCCAGGCGATGGCGAAGACGCTGCAGGGCGACGTGAAGGGCCTGTCGTTCGAGCTCGACAACGCGCGCAAGGACCTGCGCTACTACACCCACCTGGCCGAGAGCCTGACGGTACCGGCGTGGCTGGGCGAGGCGGTGCACCAGTCGCTGACGCTGGCCAGCGCGCTGGGCCATGGCGCGAAGTTCGTGCCTTCGCTGGTGGAGGCGCAGGAGCAGATCACGGGGACGACGCTGGTGCCGCGGTGAGCCGCCATCCGTTCGCGCTGAGCCCAATCCGTTCGGGCTGAGCTTGTCGAAGCCTTGGTGCCATGCGCGCAGGCCCTTCGACAGGCTCAGGGYGAACGGTTTCCCCCCCGTTCGGGCTGAGCTTGTCGAAGCCTTGGTGYCATGCGCRCAGRCCCTTCGACAGGCTCAGGGCGAACGGGGTTCTTTGCTACTCGTCGGCCAACGCCCGCAGCACATCGAGCAGCACGTTCGCGCCGTCGCGCAGCTGCCCGGGTGCGGTGAACTCGCGCGGGTTGTGGCTGATGCCGCCGCGGCTGGGCACGAAGATCATCGCCGAGGGCGCGATGCGCGCAATCATCTGCGCATCGTGCCCCGCACCCGAGGTGATGCGCCGCTGCGTGAGCCCGCGCGCCGCGGCGGCCTGCTCGATGCGGCCCACCAGACGCTCGTCGAAGCGCACCGGCTCGAAGCGGGCCAGTGAACGCGCGGTGATCGTCACGCCCTGCTCCACCGCCAGCCGCTGCAGGAAGCTGGCGAGCTCGGACTCGGCACGCTGCAGCGTGGCCTCGTCGGTGTTGCGCAGGTCGACCGTCAACGTGGCCCGCGACGCGATCACGTTGATCAGGTTCGGGTGCAGCTCGATCGCGCCGACGGTGCCGACCTGCGAGCCGCCGAAGCGCAGCGCCAGCTCGCGCACGAAGACGGCGATCGCTGCCGCGGCATGCCCGGCATCGCGGCGCAGGTGCATCGGCGTGGTGCCGGCGTGGTTCGACTGGCCCTGGATCGCGATCGACTGCCACGAGATGCCCTGCAGATCGTGCACCGCGCCGATCGCGATGCCTTCCGCCTCCAGCACCGGCCCCTGCTCGATGTGTAGCTCGACGAAGGCATGCGGGCGCAGCGTGCCGCAGCGCATGCTGCCGGCGAAGCCGATGCGCTGCAGCTCGTCGCCGAGGCGCGCGCCATCGGTGCCGATCGTGTCCAGCGCCTGCTGCAGCGGCAGCCCGCCGGCATGCACCAGCGAGCCCATCATGTCGGGCATGAAGCGCACGCCCTCCTCGTTCGTGAAGGCGGCCACCACCAGCGGGCGGCGCGTGCGCACGCCGCGCGCGTCGAGCTGGCGTACCACCTCCTCCAGCCCGGCCATCACGCCGTAGATGCCGTCGTAGCGGCCACCGGTGGCGACGGTGTCGATGTGCGAGCCGGTCATCACCGGTGCCAGGTCATGCGTGCCGGCGCGGATGCCGAAGAGGTTGCCGATCTGGTCGACGTGCACCTCGAGCCCGGCTTCCTGCATCCAGCGCACCAGCTGCTCGCGGCCTGCGCGGTCGGCATCGGTCAGCGCGATGCGGCAGACGCCGCCGCCGTCGATCGCGCCGATGCGGGCGTGCTGCTCGACGCGCTCGATCAGCGCGGCCTCGTCGATGCCGTCGTTCGATCGCCAAGCGGCCTGCGCGGCCAGCACGGCGCTGGCTGAGCGGCCGGTGAGGGATTTGTACACACCCGGCGCCGTCGCGCCTTCAGTGTTCAGCAGCAGCACGCGGGCGTTCGCGTCGAGGCTCAGCTGCCCGGCAGCGGCGATCAATCCCGCCAGCCCGGCCGCGCCCGATTCGCCGGCGAGCACCGGCACGTCGCCGGCACTTCCTTCGGCGAGTGTGCGCATCGCCTGCACCGCAGCGCCGTCGCTCACCGTGATGAAGGCATCGACGGCCGGCTGCAGGAAGCGCCACGCGAGCGGCGAGGTCTCGCCACAGGCCAGCCCGGCCATCACCGAATCGACCGAGCCGCTGGCGCGCGCCGCGTGGCCGCTGCGCGCGCTCTGCAGCAGGCAATCGGCCTGCTCGGGCTCGACGACGATGAACACCGGCCGCTGCGTACCGAAGTGTTCCCAGAAATGGCTGACGATGCCCGCGGCCAGCCCGCCGACACCGCCTTGCACGATGACGTGCGTGAACGGTGCGCTGCCGGTTTCCAGCACCTCGTCGGCGATGGTGCCGTAGCCCTGCATCACGTCGCGCGGGATCTCTTCGTAGCCGTCGTACGAGGTGTCGGAGACGACCGTCCAGCCGTTCGCCGCGGCCAGCCGCGCGGCCTCGCGCACCGAGGCGTCGTAGTCGCCGGCGATGCGCACGATCTCGGCGCCGAACGCGGTGATCGGCGCCTCACGCTCGGCGCTGACGTGAGCGTGCAGAACGATCACGCAGCGGCAGCCGATGCTCTGCGCGGCCGCAGCGAGCGCGCGGCCGTGGTTGCCGTCGGTGGCGCTGATGACAACCAGCTCGCGCAGCTCGGCCGCGTGCTTCCCGGCCAGCAGGTCGGCCGCTTGCCAGCCGCGATCGGGCCAACGCCGCACGATCAAGCGCAGCAGCGCCAGCGGCGCGCCCAGCGCCTTGAAGCTGCCGAGCGGCGAGCGCGTCGATTCATCCTTCACCGCGAGGTGCGCGAGGCCCAGCTGCGCGGCCAGCCGCGGCAGCGGCCACAGCGGCGTGGCGCCTTCGTTCAACAGCGACCATGCCCGCAGCCAGCGCCGGCCCTCGCGCCCTGACTTGATATTCAGGATCGCCCGCAGCGCGTCGTCATACGGCCGGCGTTCGGCCCGTGGGTTGAGGAACAGCATCAGGCCTCCCGCCGCGGCAGGCGCTGGCGAATGATTTCCGCGAAGAAGCGCGCGCCGATCGGCAGCAGCGCGTCGTTGAAGTCGTAGCGCGCGTTGTGCAGCGGCACCGCGCCGGGGCTGTCGCCATCGCCGTTGCCGATGAAGACGAAGGCGCCGGGCACGATGCGCAGGAAGGCACCGAAGTCTTCCGAGATCATCATCGGCGCCACCTGGTCGTCGACGCGGTCTGCGCCCACCACCTCCACCGCGGCGGCCACCGCCACCGGCACGCATTGCGCCCAGTTCACCGTCGGCGCGAACTCATGCGTGTAGTCCACCTCGCAGCGCGCGCCATGCGCCGCACAGATGCCCTCGCACAGCTCGCGGATGCGCCGCGCGAGCAGCGCCTGCACCTCGGGCGCATAGCTGCGCGTGTCGCCCTTGATCGTGACGTGCGTCGGCAGCGCGTTGCGGATGCCGTCGGTGACGAACTCGGTGCACGAGACGACGGCCGGCTGCCCCGGATCGACCGAGCGCGCGACGATGGTCTGCAGCGCCAGCACGATCTCGGCACCGATCACCAGCGGGTCGATGGCCATGTGCGGGCGCGCCGCGTGGCCGCCGCGGCCGGTGATGCGGATCACGAAGTTGTCTTCGCTGGCCATGATGCCGCCCGTGCGCGTGGCGATGTGGCCGACCGGCAGGCCGGGCATGTTGTGCGCGCCGTAGATCTCATCCACCGGGAAGCGCTCGAACAGGCCGTCGGCCATCATCGCCGCTGCGCCGCGGCCGTGCTCTTCGGCGGGCTGGAAGATGAAGCGCACCGTGCCGTCGAAATCCCGACGCTGGGCCAGCAACTGCGCCGCGCCGAGCAGCATCGCCATGTGGCCGTCGTGCCCGCAGGCGTGCATGCAGCCGGGGTTGAGCGAGGCGTGGGCGCGGCCCTCGGCGGCTTCGGTGAGGGCGAGCGCATCCATGTCGGCACGCAGGCCGATCGCGCCGCTGCCGCGGCCCACCGTCAGCGTGCCGACGACGCCGGTGCCGCCGATGGGGCGGTGCACCTCGATGCCCAGCAGCTCGAGAACGCGGGCGACGTGGTCGGCGGTGCGGCGCTCGTTGAAGCCGGTCTCGGGGTGGCGGTGCAGGTGGTGGCGCCAGCTTTGCAGCTGGGCTTCGAACTCGGTGGCTGATGTGGCGGACGAGGCTGACATGGCGGGCTCCGGGCGAGGCGGATGCTGCATTGTCGGCAGCAGCGCGTGAGCGGATTCACCGCGATTCGGGGCGGCGTGATGCGTTTGTCCCGTTTTGCTGGTCGAAAATGGGCGGATGGACCGACTCGACACCCAGATCCTGAACCTGCTGCAAGACGATGCCTCGCTGCCGATGCGCACGCTGGCCGAGCGGGTGCACAGCTCGCCGGCCACGTGCCAGCGGCGCATTGCGCAGCTCAAGGCCTCGGGCGTGCTGATGAAGCAGGTGGCCATCGTCGACCGGCAGCGCGTGGGGCGGCCGCTGACGGTGTTCGTCTCGGTCGAGCTGGACAAGCAGAACGATGCGCTGCTGCGCAACTTCGAGAAGAAGATGGCGGCCGAGGACGACGTGATGGCCTGCTACGAGGTGTCGGGCGAGTTCGACTTCTTGCTGATCGTGAACTCGGCGTCGATGGAGCGGTACCACGCGTTCACGCGCGAGGTGTTCTCGTCGAACAACAACGTGCGGAATTTCAAGAGCACCTTCGCGATGAACTGTTCGAAGTTCGAGACGCGGATCGCGCTGGCCGAGCCTGGGGAGGCCGGGGCATGACGACGCAGATCGAGGCGCTGTACTACGGCCGGCACCGGATGACGTTTCGCATCGGCACCTACCTGGCGCTGATCCGCATGATGGGTATCGCGCACCTGGTGACCGCGCTGTACGGGCATGCGCAGCTGGTGTCGCAGACGCAGGCAAGGCTGGCACGCACGCGGCAGACGCTGCGCGAGCTGATCTGCCACGGCTTCGACAGCGAAGCGGGGCAAGCGGCGCTGCAGCGGCTGCGCGAGGTGCACCGCCATGTGCCGGCGGATGCGAGCGACTACCGCTACGTGCTGGCGACGTTCTTTCTGGAGCCGCTGCGCTGGAACGAGCGGCATGCGCGGGTGAAGCTCGAGGCGCGCGAGACGGCGCTGCTGCTGGGCTTCTGGCAGCGCGTGGGGCTGGAGATGGGGATGAGCGAGCTGCCCGAGACGCTGCCGCAGTGGCAGCAGCTGCAGCGCGAGTACGAGGCGCGCTGCATGGCCCGCACGCCAGAAGGTGAACGCCTGGCGCGCCTGTGCCTGCGGGATGTGGTGAAGCTGACGGTGCCCTTCGGCACGCGCTGGGCGTTCCGGCAGGGGATGCTGGCGACGATGGAGCCGGGGGTGCGGGAGGTGTTGGGGCTGGGGGAAGCGAGTGGGTGGGTGAAGGTACTCGTCCGCTCCTCCCGTTCGCCCTGAGCAGGGACCGAGCTTGTCGAGGGCCCGTCCGTCGAAGGGTTGTGACCGGAGCGCGCAGGGCCTTCGACAAGCTCAGTCCGAACGGGTAGCCCGTGCCCTAACGCTCGCGGCAAGCTCCCTCCACAGGCACGCCCGCAAACCGCTGCCGAGTCCACTCCACCAGCTCCCCAACCAGCGGCGAATCCCCCGCCACCACCGACAGGTGATCCCGCCCCGCATACCGCCGGTAGTCGATCACCCGCCCCGCCTGGCAGCGCGCCGCGACGAAGCGTGACTGCACTTCCGGCAGCACCAGCTCATCCGCCAAGCCTTGCGCCACCAACACCGGCTGCGCCCACGGCCCGAGCGGCGTGTTCTCCGCGAGCCGCTGGCCCAGCGCCCCACCCGTGGGCGACGTGGAGAAGATGCTGCCCCCGGCCGCCACCGCCTCGAGCGCGGTGAACGCCGCCTTGCCACCCGCGCTGCAGCGTGACGCGATGTCGCGCGCCACCAGCGCCGGCCAGCCGCGAGCGTAGGCGTCGAACTTCACGTCGCCATACGTGTCGCTGTAGGCCTGCAGCACGTACGACGAGGTGATGCGGCCGATCGGCGTGTGCTGCACGGCGCTCATCAGCGCCGGCAGGTCGCTCGCCGGGGCGAGGGCGGCGATGCCGGCCAGCGGCACGTCGGGCGCGTAGGTGGGCGCGAGCATGCCGGCCCACAGCGCCGCGTTGCCGCCTTGCGAATGGCCCCAGATGACTGTTCGATCGGCGAGCGCCACGCCCACCATCTGCCGCGCGGCCCGTACCGCATCGAGCGCGGAGCGGGCCTGGCCGGTGCCGACGAGGTAGGGGTGGATGCCGGCGGCGCCCAGGCCCACGTAGTCGGTGGCCACATAGACCCAGCCCTGGGCCAGCAGCGGCTGCAGCGCGGGCACGTGGGCGAACGGATCGCCCAGCAGCGAGGGCGCGCAGCCGCGCACGGTGCCGGTGCTGCCGTGCGCCCACGCGACGACCGGGCGCGGGCCGGCGGGTGCATTGTGCGCGACCATCACGATGGCGCTGGCGAGGGTGGGCGAGCCGTCGTCGCGCGTGGTGGCGTGGAGGATGCGCCAGGCGACGGCGCCTTCGGGCACGCCGCGGGTGAAGGGCTCCTGGCGCAGCAGCGTGCCGGGGCGGAAGGGGATGCGGTAGGTGGCGTTGTAGAAGGGGTCGGGGGTGGTGGGGAGGGTGAGCCACCAGGCTGCAAAGACGAGCAAGAGCGCGAGCAGCGTCGCGGCCGCCAGGGCGATCAGCAGGAGACGTGGCAGGTGGCGCATCAGGCCGATTCTGCGGCAGGGCGCGTGCTACATTGGCCGCGCCCCGGCGAGAGCCTGGGTCGAGATTGGCGTCTCGGAAGATACCCGCGTGAGGCCGCCCACTGGCGGCTGTTCCACGCGCGCGCATTCAACTTCTGGAGCCAATACGCATGAGCATCAATGCCGCTGACGACGAGGAATCGCCCTCGTCATCTCCCTCGCAGTTCGAGGAATTTCGGTGGACCGATGAGTCGACGGACGATCGGCACATCGAGGCGCGTCACCTGAATCGACTGATCGGGCTGACGATCGACGTCGCCGATGGCGTTCGAGCGCTGCTGGAGATCGCTGAGTTCGACGATTGGTTGCGCATGGACGATCACACGCCGCTGGTCGATCGGTGTCGGCATGATTCGCTGAGGCGCTTCAGCGTGACGGCGTTGCGGCTGCTGTCTGAAGAGGCGGCGCGGGTGGGGGAGTGGGTGCGAGCCGGCGCGCAGCGGTGACGCGAATGTGATGGACTCCACCCTCGTTCGTTCGAGACAATGCGAACTCGAATCGCGCACGATGCGATGCGCATCGGCATTGGCACTGGGACGGATATGGCAAAGGCGCCGAAAGCAATTGAGACTCCGAGGGCTCCACGCAATCCAGCGTGGACGAGGGACGAGTTAATCCTGGCGCTGGACTTGTACCTGCGGCACCGAGACTCGCCTCCTTCCAAGGACAGTGTCGCTGTCAAGGAGCTCTCGTCAGTCCTGAACGAACTCGGTCGAGCTGTGCAACTCGACGACAAGCGAACGTTCAGGAATCCCGCCGGCGTCTACATGAAGATGATGAACTTCCGGCGGTTCGACCCGAACTACACAGCGCAGGGCAAGGTCGGGCTTCAGCGAGGCAACAAGGACGAAGAGGTTGTTTGGCGGCTCTTTGCCAATGACCCGCAGCGCTTGGCAGAAGTCAGTCAAGCTATTCGAGGATGCATTTCAGCTCGAGACGACTCTTTAGCGTATTTGGCGGAGGACGAGCCCGGCATCCAGGACGCCGAAGAGGGACGGATTCTCACGCGCGTGCATCGGCAACGGGAACGGAGCCGAAAGCTCGTCGAGCAGGTGAAGGCGATGGCCTTGAAGCAGTCCGGGCGACTGGCTTGCGCCGCATGCGGCTTCGACTTCATCGATGCGTATGGACCGTCGGCCAGCGGCATCATCGATGTGCATCACACCAAGCCGCTTCACACGCTGACTGAAGGGCATCGAACCAGCGTTCACGATCTTGCGTTGTTGTGTGCGAACTGCCACCGCGTCGTACATGCAAGCCGGCCTTGGTTGAGCGTCGAGGAGGTTGCGGCGCTTCGCGCCGCTGCGCAGCAGGGGGCACGGCGGTAGCCGTCGGCGCTGAAGGGGCGCATCGCTGTAACAACTAGACGGCGATTGACGTTTCAATCGATGGAGAGCCGGGCGTACCATCGAGTGCTCCTCATGTCTGAGGAGCTTCAACTCGTTCCTACTGCTTGCGTGAGCGACGGCGTGGTAGAGGCTTTGCCACCGGAGCACGGTCCAATTCCGCAAGAGGATCTGCCGCCGACAGTTCGGATGAAGCCGGCACAGCATCGGCTTCGAAAGCGTGATTGAACAACGTTTCCCAGAAGTCATCCTCTTTGTCGAGGTCGAACTTCTTGCGAAGCGACGCGGCTACTGCCAGTCGGTTGCGAATCAGCTTCTCGTGAAATGTCTCGTCCTTGTGCCGAGCTGCAAACCTCGCTTGTGCTTCGCGGATGGCCCGAAATATATGCACGTGAACATCTTTGACTCCGGAGGCGAACTCCCAGAAGTCACGACCAACAAGATAGTCGAACCAGTCGGGCTCTCCGAGACCTTTGTCAACTAGCGAGGGCTTGTTGTTCAGATCAGCGTAACGCCCGTACGTGATACCGATCATGCACCTCGCTTCCGACGTCCCACGGATGGCTGGGAACTTCTCGATCATGTGATGAGCATGTGACTGATTCATTGTCCAAGGACCGGCTTTAATGCTCATCAGGTAAGTTACTCCCTCAATGACCATCCTGCGATCTACAGGCTCCCAGAGGGCCGAGAGCTTCTTGTCGGCCTTGTTCTTTTCGATGGGAAGCGTTGCACCGAAGAGCGGCAGTATTTTCTCCTCCGCAAATCGCCCGAACGCCGTGTCGTCCCCGTGAAACGCGCTGCCAAGTTGCAGCCGTTCAGCGACCTCGTAGGGACTGAAGATGTTGTAGACCGGTGCGGTGATCAGCAGCAAGAACGGATTAAAGTTGGACTGTGCGATGTCCAACATCTCGTTAGCCTTGTCCAGCCGGCGCTCAAGTAGCTCGTCTGTTTCCCGGACTATTTCTTCGTGAACACCAGGAGGCAGTGCGTCTGCCAAATTGGTCCGTTTGAAGCGACGCGGTCGAATCATTGGGGAGAGAAGGGTCGAGAAGGCGAGAGCCTAACCCGAATTTGGCGAGTTCTCATCAGACTGATCGCACCTTTCGGTCGGTCAGCATTGGGGGATGCTGTGCCTCGCTGTTGTCGTCATCCTCGCCCTGCGACCAAAGGACCGCTTGCCCCCCCTTGAACCACTTGCGAGTCCGCACGTGGGATTGGAGGTAGACGATTCGAATGTTGTCGTCGTGTTGAGCAACGACTTTGGCGCGCTTTGCCGTTGCGGCGGCCTTATCCAATTCATCCGCAAGGACAGTTCCTGCGACGAATCCGAGACGCGTTGGGACGGCGTTTCCCACCTGGGCGTACTGCTCCTGCGCAGTTCCGGCGAACTTCCAGGCCACAGGGAACTCTTGCACCAAGGCGCACTCGCGCAACGTTAACGGTCGCACGTGATCCGGGTGGCACAAGGACGTACTCGCGTGATTTGGAAGCGTCAGGATGGTCGGTGATGGRAGTCCGTAGCTCAATCGACGCCACCATCCGGATCGCCCTCCTTTCGCAAGCCATGCCTTCCCCATCGACTCTTGCTGAAGCTTCTCGGGGAGAGCTCGCCAGTTGCCACCAGGAGGAATTTTCGACAGATAAGTCTTCTTCCGAGGGCTGAAGTCCATCAGCGTTGGCGACAGTTCATGCAGGCCACGAATGGCGTCCCCGAGCGTTGCCATCGGCAGGAGGTCTTCACCCTGACCGTGGGTCGGCGCAGGAAACTCAACCTGTCTTCCCATTCGATTTCCCACGAAG
>NZ_JBFUFP010000056.1:0-13425 GCF_056403375.1 Rhizobacter sp. P2_H2 | reverse complement strand
CCACAGGGCAGGCTTCAGGCCGGCGCGCACGCTGGCCATCGGCGTGCTGATGCCGCCTTCGAGCAGGATCACCGCCAGCGCGGCATTGCCGACCCAGGCCGTCATCTGCGTGTCGTCGAAGCGCAGGCCGCCCGGGCCGTCGACGCCGATCAGCATGCCCGCGGCGAGGAACACCAGCAGGAACGACAGGYCGAGCCGCGCCGAGAACACCCCCGCGAGCAGGCTGACGAACATCAACAGCCCGCTCGCCAGCAGCAGGAGGTGGAAGGCGTGCATCCGTGGACGTTAGCAGAGGGGCCTCGACCCGAGGCACACTGGCGGGCTGATTTCGCTGCAGTCCTTCGCCTACACCATGAGCCAATCCCTTGCCCTCGACACCGCCGTCTTCACGCTGAGCAACGCCGCCGGCCTGTCCATCCAGGTGATGGACCACGGCGCCACCTGGGTGTCCTGCAGCGTGCCGCTGCCCGGCGCCGCGCCGCGCGAGGTGCTGCTGGGCTGCGCCCGCCTGGACGACTACCGCCGCCAGACCGGCTACCTCGGTGCCACCATCGGCCGCTATGCCAACCGCATCGGCGGTGCGCGCTTTCCGCTCGACGGGCGCGAGGTCAAGGTGGCCGCGAACGAAGGCGTCAACCAGTTGCACGGCGGGCCGGTCGGTTTCGACAAGCGGCTGTGGACGCTGGTCTCGCACGCGCCGACCGAACTGGTGCTGTCGCTCGTCAGCGAAGACGGCGACCAGGGCTACCCCGGCCGCATGGAGACGACGGTGCGCTACCGGCTCGGCGACGACCTGAGCGTGCTGGTCGAGCTCGCCGCCACCGTCAGCGCGCCGTGCCCGGTCAACCTGACCAACCACGCGTACTTCAACCTCGACGGCGATGCACCCGATGGCGACATCCGCGCGCACCGGCTGCGCATCGCGGCGCAGCAGTTCCTGCCGGTCGACGCCGGATCGATCCCGACCGGCGAGCGGCGCGACGTGGCCGGCACCGCCTTCGACTTCCGCACACCGCGCCCGATCGGCGAGGCGCTGATGCACGACGAGCAGCAGAAGCTGACGCGCGGCTACGACCACTCGTACTGGCTCGATGCCGGCTGCGCCGACGGCCGCACGCCGGCCGCCGAGGTGGTGGCGGGCGATGGCCGGGTGGCGCTCGCGCTGCACACGCGGCTTCCGGCGCTGCAGGTCTACAGCGGCAACTACCTGCCCGGCACGCCGACCCGCGTGGCCGGTGCCACGTATGCGCAGCACGCCGGCTTCGCGCTCGAGCCGCAGTACTCGCCCGACACGCCGAACCACCCGGAGTGGCCGGGCTGCGTGCTGCGGCCGGGCGAGCGTTTCGAGCAGGCGCTGCGCTACGTGTTCACGGTGCGCTGAAAAGAAACGATACACGGCGATACCGCCGCGATAACACGCCGGGCGCGGCAGCGACGACGATGCAGGCCATGTTCACACCACGACCTGCAGGAGGAATCTTCATGCGCCCCTGGCTCAAACGCACCCTGATCGGCGTCTTCGGCGCCTCGGCCCTGTTCGGCGGCTTCGCCGCCTGGTCGCAGCACCCGCACGGCYTCGGCCGCTGGGAATCGATGAGCGAGGCCGATGTCGCCCGCTTCAAGGCCCGCGCGATCGAGCATGCGGCACGCCGGCTCGACCTCGACGCCGCGCAGCAGGCCCGCCTGGGCGTGCTGATCGACACGCTGCAGCAGCAGCGCCAGGCGCTGCGCGGCAACGCCGACCCGCGCGCGGAGTTCCGCTCGCTGATGGGCGACGGCACCTTCGACCGCTGGCATGCGCAGGACCTGATCAACAGCAAGCTCGCGAGCGTGCGCGACGGCAGCCCGAAGCTGGTGGCGGCAGTCGGCGATTTCTACGACAGCCTGCGGCCGGAGCAGCAGCGGCAGGTGCGGGATTTCCTCCAGCAACGCCACGGGCCGTGGAGTTGAAGCACCGTCCCGGATTGGCATCCGGGCTACGACAATCCGCGCCATGCCCCGCATCCTGCTGATCGACGACGACGCGCACCTGGCGCCGCCGCTGCGCGCGTATTTCAGCCGCTTCGACCTCGACCTCGATGCCGCCACGCGGCCGAGCGAGGGCCTGCGGCTGCTGCGCGGCGACGGCTACGACCTCGCGATCCTCGACGTGATGCTGCCCGAGATGGACGGCTTCCAGCTGTGCCGCGAGATCCGCCGCTTCAGCGACGTGCCGATCCTGATGCTCACCGCGCGCGGCGACGTCATGGACCGCGTGGTCGGCATCGAGCTCGGTGCCGACGACTACCTGCCCAAGCCCTTCGAGCCGCGCGAGCTGCTGGTGCGGCTGCAGGCCATCCTGCGCCGCACGCGGCCGGTCTCGCTGCGCCTGGGCGTCGCGACCGTGCTGTCGTTCGACGGCCTGCAGATCGACCTCGAACGCCGCGAGGCGCGCCGCGACGGCCTGGCCGTCGAGCTGACCAGCATGGAGTTCGAGCTGCTCGCGCTGCTGGCGAAGATGCCGGGCAAGGTGTTCTCGCGCGAGGAGATCCTCGAGCAGCTGCGCGGCCAGTCCGCCGACGACCTCGTCACCCGCGCGGTCGACATCCTCGTGAGCCGGTTGCGCAAGAAGCTCGAACCGCTGGACTGCATCAAGACGCTGCGCAATGCGGGCTACCGCTTCGCGGCCGGCCGCACCGGGAACCGCGCCCCGTGAACCGCTGGTCCCGGCCCTGGCACCAGGCCCGCCAGCGTGTGAAGCACTCGCTGAAATGGAAGCTGGTGCGGCTGTTCCTGCTGCTGGCCATCGGCACCACCGTGATCTTCCTGGTCGGCATGAAGGAGGTGGTGCGCCTGGGCTGGCAGGGCTGGGGCCGGCCGCTGCTGTCCGACTACGTCACGCTGCTGGCCGCCGACATCGGCACGCCCCCCGACATCGAGCGCGCCAAGGCGCTGGTCGCGCGGCTGCCGATCTCGCTGCACATCGACGGGCCGCAGGTGCAGTGGGATTCGCACCCGCAGCGCTCGGCCCCGTGGCAGCGCATCCCGTCGCCCGGCAACCCGGAAGGCATGGTGCACATCCGCACGCTGGCCGACGGCCACCGGCTGGTGTTCGGCCTCGCGCCGCCCGGCCCGGCCTCGCACCCGAAGTGGGTCGGCTGGGGCACGCTGACGCTGCTGCTGGTGATCACCTGGCTGGCGTTCTCCCATGTGCGGCGGCTGATGCGCCCGCTCGACGACATCCGCGCCGGCGCGATCCGCTTCGGGCGCGGCGAGTTCGACGAGCCGATCCCGGTGCGGCGCGACGACGAGCTCGGCGAGCTGGCCCGCCAGGTCAACACGATGGCCACCGAGATCCGCGCGATGCTCGACGCCAAGCGCGGCCTGCTGCTGTCCATCAGCCACGAGCTGCGCTCGCCGCTGACGCGGGCGCGGGTGAATGCCGAGCTGGTCGACGACAGCCCGGAGCGCACCGCGCTACTGCGCGACCTAGCCGAGATGCGCGACCTGGTCAGCGACCTGCTGGAGAGCGAGCGCCTGGCGTCCGGCCATGCCGCGCTGCAGCGCGAGCCGACCGACCTGAATGCGCTGGTCGCCGACACGCTGGCGACACATTTCGCGGGCCAGGCGGTCGGGCAGCAGCTGGCGCCGGGGCTGCCGATGCTGGCGCTCGACCGCATGCGGCTGCGGCTGCTGCTGCGCAACGCGGTCGACAACGCGCTGCGCCACGCGGCCGACGCGCCGCGGCCGCCGGTCGTCACCACCCGGCTCGGGGATGACGGCAGCGTGACGCTCGCGGTGCGCGACAACGGCCCCGGCGTGCCGCCGGAGCAGCTGGCGCAGCTCAGCCAGGCCTTCTACCGGCTCGACCGCTCGCGCCAGCGCGCCACCGGCGGCGTCGGCCTCGGGCTGTACCTGTGCCGGCTGGTCGCGCAGGCGCACGGCAGCGCGCTGCAGATCCGCGCGGCCGAACCGGGGCTGGAGGTGTCGGTCCGGTTCGACGCCAACCCCCTGGACGCGGGGGCATGAAGGGGCCCGAACGGGGTATGAACGGGGCCGGAACGTGAAGAAGTGACTTTCGGCAGATGTGGAGGGCTGCCCTCCTTTCTAGAGTGCACCCCATCGTCACTGTCTGCCGTCCCGCACCTCCATGAACGCCCTCCCCGTCGAAGAACTGCTGTCGCCGCTCTCCGACGACGCGCCGTGCGGGCCGGACCTGGAGTACGACCCGGCATTCCTCGCACTGGAAGAAGCCTCGCGCGGCAAGCCCGAGCAGCAGTTCGGCGACACCGTGATCCCGGCCGAACAACCCGACTGGCGCGCCGTCTTCGAGCAGGCCCGGGCGCTGGCCGAACGCACCCGCGACCTGCGCGTGGCCGTGCTGCTGGCCCGCGCCGGCGCCCGCCAGCACGGCGTGACGGCCTATGCGGGCGCGTTGGCGCTGATCGCCGGCCTGCTGGAACGCCACTGGGAGCATGCCTACCCGCTGCTCGACGCCGACGACAACAACGACCCGACGATGCGCCTGAATGCGCTGGCGCCGCTGGTCGACCCCACGTTCGGCCTGGCCGACCTGCGCCACGCCCCGGTGGGCGGCGGCCGCTCGCAGCTGACCGTGCGCCAGATCGAACTCGCCGCCGGCAAGGCCCAGCCCGGCAGCAGCGAATCCGTGCCCAGCCCCGAAGGCGTGCAGCAGGCCCTGAAGGCCGCCGAGGCGCAGACCCCCGGCACGCTGGCCGCRCTGCAGCAGACCGGCGACGAGATGGCCCGCATCGAAGCGGTGCTGATCGACAAGGTCGGCGGCAGCCAGGGCCCCGAGCTGCGCCCGCTGCGGGTGCTCGCGCAATGCCTGGCGAGCGCTGCGGCGCAGGCCGTGGCCGCCGAGGGYGAAGCCGCCGCCGGATCGGCAGATGCGGCCGGCGGCGATGGCGCTGCGGCCGCCACGGGCGGCAGCGCCGTCGCGGTCGGCGCGCTGCGCAGCCGCGAAGACGTGAGCCGCACGCTCGACCGTGTCTGCGAATGGATCGAACGCAACGAACCCAGCAACCCGGCGCCGCTGCTGATCCGCCGCGCACAGCGGCTGATGGGCAAGAATTTCATGGACATCATCCGCGACCTCGCGTCCGACGGCCTCGGCCAGGTCGAACGCATCGCCGGCAGTCCCGACCAGTAAACCGAACCCGCCCCAGAGGAGTCCACCATGGCCACCAGCAGTCAGAAATTCATCGCCCGCAACCGCGCGCCGCGCGTCCAGATCGAATACGACGTGGAGCTCTACGGCGCCGAGAAGAAGGTGCAGCTGCCCTTCGTGATGGGCGTGCTGTCCGACCTGTCGGGCAAGCCGGCCGACCCGCTCGCGCCGGTGGCCGACCGCAAGTTCCTCGAGTTCGATGTCGACAACTTCGACAGCCGCATGAAGTCGATGAAGCCGCGCGTCGCGTTCCAGGTGCCCAACACGCTGACCGGCGAGGGCAACGTCAGCGTCGACCTCACCTTCAACAGCATGGACGACTTCTCGCCGGCTGCCGTGGCGCGCAACAACGACGCGCTGCGCAAGCTGCTCGAGGCGCGCCAGCAGCTGTCCAACCTGATCACCTACATGGACGGCAAGAGCGGCGCCGAGGAACTGCTGGCCAAGGTGATGGCCGACCCGGCACTGCTGAACAGCCTGGCCGGGGCCAAGAAGGCCGACGAGCCGAAGGCCGAGTAAGCGCGCAGCGACACAGGAGAAAGACATGGCAGAAGCACAGAACCAATCCTCCGCGCTGCAGGGCGTCGAATTCCAGGGCGGCGATTTCGCGAGCCTGCTGAACAAGGAATTCAAGCCGAAGAGCGAAGAGGCGAAATCCGCGGTCGAGACCGCGATCCTCACGCTCGCGCAGCAGGCGCTGTCGCAGACCAAGCTGATCGGCAACGATGTCGTCAACTCGATCGAGGCGATGATCGCCGAGCTCGACAAGAAGCTCAGCGAGCAGATCAACCTGATCATGCACCACCCCGATTTCCAGCAGCTGGAAAGCGCGTGGCGCGGGCTGCACCACCTCGTCAACAACACCGAGACCGACGAGCAGCTGAAGATCCGCGTGATGAACATCAGCAAGAACGAGCTCGGCAAGACGCTCAAGCGCTACAAGGGCACGGCCTGGGACCAGAGCCCGATCTTCAAGCGCGTCTATGAAGAAGAATTCGGCCAGTTCGGCGGCGAGCCGTTCGGCTGCCTGGTCGGCGACTACTACTTCGGCCAGACCCCGCCCGACGTCGAGCTGCTGGGCGAGATGGCCAAGGTGTCGGCCTCGGCCCACACCCCGTTCATCGCCGCCGCCGACCCGAGCCTGATGCAGATGGGCTCGTGGCAGGAGCTGGCGAACCCGCGCGACCTGAGCAAGATCTTCACGACGCCGGAGTACGCCGCATGGCGCTCGCTGCGCGAATCGGACGACGCCCGCTACATCGGCCTCGCGATGCCGCGCTTCCTGGCGCGCATCCCGTACGGCGCGAAAACCAACCCGGTCGAGGCGTTCAACTTCGAGGAAGACACCGGCAGCGCCGACCACACCAAGTACACCTGGGCGAACTMGGCGTACGCGATGGCGGTCAACATCAATCGTTCTTTCAAGCAATATGGCTGGTGCTCCCGCATCCGCGGCATCGAATCCGGCGGCGCGGTCGAGGGCCTGCCCACGCACACCTTCCCGACCGATGACGGCGGCGTCGACATGAAGTGCCCGACCGAGATCGCGATCAGCGACCGGCGCGAGGCCGAGCTCGCGCGCAACGGCTTCATGCCGCTGGTGCACCGCAAGAACTCCGACTTCGCGGCCTTCATCGGCGCGCAGTCGCTGCAGAAGCCGGCCGAGTACGACGACCCGGACGCCTCGGCCAACGCCAACCTGGCGGCACGCCTGCCGTACCTGTTCGCGACCTGCCGCTTCGCGCACTACCTGAAGTGCATCGTGCGCGACAAGGTGGGCTCGTTCAAGGAGCGCGACGAGGTGCAGCGCTGGCTGCAGGACTGGATCATGAACTACGTGGACGGGGATCCCGCCCACTCGTCGGAAGACACCAAGGCGCGCCGCCCGCTGGCGGCCGCCGAGGTGGTGGTGGAAGACGTCGAGGGCAACCCGGGCTACTACAGCTCGAAGTTCTTCCTGCGCCCCCACTACCAGCTGGAAGGTTTGACAGTGTCTCTGCGCCTGGTGTCGAAGCTGCCCTCGCAGAAGGTGGCCTGACCAGGAGCAGGAAAGCGTGGCCGGCGTGGAACCTCCCACGGCGCGCCACGCGCATCGCAGCCCGGGAGGTTCAGCTTGCCGGGAACGAAACAGAAACGCCGGGCGCACGACGGAATACCCAGACGTCGTGGCACCCCTCCCCGGCATCCCACAAGCGGGTCAACTTAGTTGAAGGAGAAGCATCATGGCTGTAGACATGTTCATCAAGATCGGTGACATCAAGGGCGAGTCGAAGGACAGCTCGCACAAGGACGAGATCGACGTCCTGGCATGGAACTGGGGCTGCGCCCAGACTGCCTCGTTCGGCAACGGCGCCGGCGGCGGTTCGGGCAAGGTCAGCATCCAGGACCTGTCGCTGACCAAGTACGTCGACGCGTCGTCGACCGCACTGGCGATGGCCAGCTTCAAGGGCACGCACATCAAGCAGGCCGTGCTGACCGTGCGCAAGGCCGGCGACAAGCCGCTCGAGTACATCAAGATCACGCTCGACAGCGTCATCGTGTCGTCGCTGTCCACCGGCGGCAGCGGTGGCGAAGACCGGCTGACGGAAAACATCAGCCTGAACTTCGCGAAGTTCAAGATGGAATACACCACGCAGTCGGACACCGGCGGCAAGGGTTCCACCAGCACCGTCGGCATCGACAAAGAGAAGAACTTGGTCAGCTGACCGGCCGCAGGCTTCCTGCGTGCGCCACGGATCGGCCTTCGGGCCGTTTCGTGGCGATCCCGTTTGCGTGACTTTTCGTCGCTCACCCCCATTCGAATAACGCCAGCAAGGAAAGACCATGGGCAAGTCCGACATGTACCTGAAGGTCGAAGGCGCGGCGCAGGGCCCGATCAAGGGCGAATCGCGCGACACCAACCACACCGACGAGATCGAGGTCATCGGTTGGAGCTGGGGCCTGGACGGCAATGCGACGGCCTTCGGCAGCGCGACCGCCCGCACGACGATGCAGGAGCTGATCGTGCGCAAGCGCGTCGACTCGGCCAGCACCGGCCTGATGTCGGCCCTGCGCAGCAATGAACTCATCAAGAAGGCGACGCTGTCGGTGCACAAGGCCGGCGGCGCCGCGTCGATCGCGTACCTGACGATCACCGTCGAGAAGGCGCGCATCCTGTCGCACCGGCTGCGCAACGAGACCGACGGCGCGCCGGAACTGGTCGAGGAGTTCCGCATCGCCTTCTTCAAGGTGAAGGTCGAGTACCGCTCGCAGGACCTCGCCGGCGCCGCCAAGGGCGTCAACACCTTCGAAAACGAAGTGACGGCGGCTTGAAATGACACCCGTCCAAGCTGCGGAACAGGCCCTGAAAGAGGGCCGCACCGATGCCGCGCTGAAGAGCCTGCAGGATGGCGTGCGCGCCAAGCCGGCCGACCCGAAGCTGCGCGTCTTCCTGTTCCAGCTGCTGTGCGTGCTCGGCCAGTGGCCGCGCGCGATGACGCAGCTGGAGGTGTGCGGCGAGCTCGACGCCTCGACGCTGCCGATGGTCAACACCTACCGCGAGGCGCTGAAGTGCGAGACGCTGCGCGAGGCGGTGTTCGCCGGCAAGACCACGCCGATGGTGTTCGGCCGGCCGCAGGCCTGGGTGGCCTGGCTGGTCGAGGCGCTGATGGCCGATGCGCGCGGCGACGCGGCGCTGGCCGCCAAGCTGCGCGCCGATGCCTTCGAGGCCGCGCCGCCGACGCCGGGCACGCTGAACGGCCAGCCGTTCGACTGGATCGCCGATGCCGATTCGCGGCTCGGCCCGGTGCTCGAGGCGCTGATCAACGGCCGCTACTGCTGGGTGCCGTTCAGCGCGCTGACGAAGATCACGATCGAGGAACCCGTCGACCTGCGCGACATGGTATGGAGCGCCGCACAGCTCGAATTCACCAACGGCGGCCAGTCGGTCGCGCTGATCCCGACCCGCTACCCCGGCACCGCGACCGAGGGCGATGCGCTGGCGCAGCTGTCGCGCCGCACCGAATGGCAGGCATTGAACGACGAGCACTTCCGCGGCATCGGCCAGCGCGTGCTGGCGCTCGGCGAGCACGATTCCGACCTGCTGGCGGTGCGCGAGATCACGCTGGAGCCGCTGCCGGTGCCCGATGACGAGCCGACGCCGGACGCCGCGGCCTGACCGACGACCATGGCCACCCATGAGGTCCGCGATCGCCTTCAGCCGGTCCTGCTCGACCGCCTGACCGACCTCAACCCGCATTCGCGCGTCGAGTCGGACGAGTCGCGCGTGATGAACAAGGCGCAGATCCGCGAGGCGGTGCTGCGCGACCTGTCGTGGCTGCTGAACGCCGTCAAGCCGATGCCGCGGCTGGCGGAGCTATACCCGCTGGCCGGCGAATCGGTCATCAACTTCGGGCTGCCGCCGATGTCGGGCCAGCTCGCGTCGCGCATCGACATCCCGCTGCTCGAACGCACGATCAAGCAGGCCATCCTGCGCTTCGAGCCGCGCGTGATGGAGGACTCGCTCGAGGTGAAGGCGATCGAGCCGTCCAGCGTGCTCGACACGCACAACGTCATCGAGTTCGAGATCCGCGGCTTCATGTGGGCCCAGCCGGTGCCGCTGGAGCTGCTGCTGCGCACCCAGGTCGACCTGGAAGCCGGCCAGATCGAGGTGCGCGACGCCGCCAGCGGCTCCCTGAAACGCAAGACCTGAACGGCCCGCCCTCGATGGATCCGAACCTGCTTCGCCTGTACAACGACGAACTCGGCCACCTGAAGGAGGTCGGCGCCGAGTTCGCGAAGGAATTCCCGAAGATCGCCGCCCGCCTGTCGATGGACGGCGTCGAGGTCACCGACCCGTATGTCGAGCGCCTGCTGGAGGGCTTCGCCTTCCTCGCCGCGCGCGTGCAGCTGAAGATCGACGCCGAGCACCCGCGGCTGATCCAGCACCTGCTCGAGACCGTGTACCCCGGCTTCCTGTCGCCGATGCCGTCGACGATGATCGCGCGCATGCGGCCCGACCCGCTGGACCCGAACCTCGCGCGCGGCTTCACCGTCAAGCGCGGCAGCGCGCTGCACAGCGAGACGGTGCGCGGCCAGAAYACGCGCTGCGAGTTCCGCACCGCGCACGACGTGACGCTGTGGCCGGTCGAGATCGACACGGTGCAGTACTTCACCCACGCGCCCGACCTGCCGATCGCGCACCTGCCGCCGGCCCGCCAGGTGCGCGGCGGCCTGCGCATCCGGCTGAAGGCGAGCGCCGGGCTGAAGTTCAGCCAGTTGCCGATGGAACGCCTGGATTTCTACATCAGCGCCGGCGACGACGTGGCGTTCCGGCTGCACGAGCTGGTGCTGGGCGCGAGCCTCGCGAGCTGGGTGCAGGGCGGTGCCTCGCGCTCGCCGAGCCAGGGCTATGCCGACGCCGCGTCGGTCGAGGCCGTCGGCTACGACGACGAGCAGGCGCTGCTGCCCGAGACGCTGCGCGGCTTCAGCGGGCACCGCCTGCTGCAGGAGTACGCGGCGCTGCCGCAGCGCTTCCTGTTCTTCTCGGTCACCGACCTGGCGCGGCGGCTGGCGCGCGTCGACAGCAGCGAGTGCGAGATCGTGCTGCTGTTCGGTCGCGGCGAACCGGCGCTCGAATCGCTGGTCGATGCCAACAGCCTCGCGCTGTACTGCACGCCGGCGATCAACCTGTTCCCGAAGCGGCTCGACCGCATCCAGCTCGGCCCGGGCAGCTGGGAACACCATGCGGTACCCGACCGCACGCGGCCGATGGACTACGAGGTCCACACGATCGAGAACGTCACCGGCTTCGGCACCGGGCAGGTCGCCGAGCAGCGCTTCCTGCCGCTGTACGCCACCTTCCACGAGGAATCGCGCAACCACGGCGCGTTCTACACGCTGCGGCGCGAACCGCGGCTGCTGTCGAGCCGCCAGCGCCTCGAAGGGCCGCGCTCGGCCTACATCGGCCAGGAGGTGTTCCTGTCGCTGGTCGATCCGCGCAATGCGCCGTACCGCGAGGACATCCGCCAAGTCTCGCTGACTGCGCTCGTCACCAACCGCGACCTGCCGACGCTGCTGCCCGGCTCAGCCAGCACCTGGACGCTCGACGTCGCCGGGCCGGCCGGCCGCATCGAGACGCTGCGCGGCCCGTCGCGGCCGGTGCAGCGCATCGCGCGCGGGGACATCGGCTGGTCGCTCGTCAGCCTCTTGACGCTGAACTACCTGAGCATCGCCGGCGAGGACCCGCGCCGCGCCGGGTCGGCGCTGCGCAGCCTGATGGCGCTGCACGGGCCGGAGCAGGACGTGAGCTGGAGCAAGCAGGTCGAGGGCATCCAGGCGGTGGAGGCGCGCGCGGTGGTGCGCCGCCTGCCCTTCCCCGGACCGCTGACCTTCGGCTGCGGCGTCGAGGTGACGACCACGGTCGACGAACTCGGCTTCCAGGGGTCGAGTGCCTTCCTGCTCGGTTGCGTGCTGGAGCACTTCTACGCGCGGCATGCGTCGGCCAACAGCTTCTCGGAGACCATCGTCCGCTCGGCGACGCGCGGCGAGATCCTGCGCGCGCCGCCGCGCATCGGTTCGAAGGCGATGCTGTGAGCGCGACGCCGCCCCCGCCCCAGGATCCGAAGGTGCTGCACGAACGCCGCACGCGGCTGTTCGACGAGATCGCGCGGCAGCCGTGGGCGCACGACTTCTTCGCGGTGCTGCGCCAGATCGACGCGCTGTGGCCGCAATCGCCGCGGCTCGGCTCGGCGCTGCGGCCCGGGGCCGAGCCGGTGCGCCTGGGGCAGGACCCGGAGCTCGATTTCGCGCCGGCCGGCGTGATGTCGTTCGAGGCCGGCGAGCGCAGCGTGCCGCGCCTGGGCGTGCGCTTCTTCGGGCTGTTCGGGCCGATGGGGCCGCTGCCGCTGCACTACACCGAGCACGCGCGCGACCGGCTGCGCAACCACGGCGACGCCACCTTCGCGCGCTTCGCCGACATGTTCCACCACCGCATGCTGCTGCTGTTCTACCGCGCCTGGTCGCAGTCGCAGCCCGCGGTGCAGGCCGACCGCGCGAGCGACGACCAGTTCGCCAAGTGGGTCGGCGCGCTGTTCGGCCAGGCGCCGGCCGCGCTGCGCGGCGCCGATGCCGTGCCCGATGCCGCGAAGCGCTTCGCGAGCGGCCACCTGGCGAGCGCGACGCGCCGGCCGGAATCGATCGTCAAGGTGCTGCGCCAGTACTTCGCGGTGCCGATCCGCGTGGAATCGCACGTCGGCCACTGGCTGCCGCTGCGCCCCGAAGACCGCACCCGCCTCGGCGGCCGCGGCAACCTGGGCGCGGCACTCGGCGTCTCGGCGGTGGCCGGCAGCAAGGTCTGGGACCGCCAGTACAAGCTGCGCCTGCACATCGGCCCGCTGACGCTCGCGCAGTACCGCCAGTTCCTGCCCGGCCAGCGCTCGCTGATCGAGCTGCGCGACTGGATGCGCCAGCTGCTCGGCTTCGAGATGCTGTGGGACCTGCGGCTGATCCTGCAGGGCAGCGCGGTACCGGCACTCGGGCTGTCGGGCGCGTCTCCTGCCGCGCTCGGCCTGACCAGCTGGCTCGGCCGCAAGACGCCGCACCCCGACCGCGGCGAACTCCTCCTGAACCCGGCGCAGATGCACGCGACGGGCTCWCATTCCTCCACCTAGGGACCCAAGGAACGACCATGGCTGAAATCAGTCGCACCGCCCTCTTCGGCAAGCTCAACCCGATCGCCTACAAGGCCATCGAAGGCGCCACGGTGTTCTGCAAGCTGCGCGGCAACCCGTACGTCGAACTGCAGCACTGGATCTACCAGATCCTGAACGGCAACGACAGCGACCTGCACCGCATCGTCAAGCACTACGAGCTCGACGGCGCGCAGCTGGTGGCCGACCTGACGCAGTCGCTCGACCGGCTGCCGCGCGGCGCCACCTCGGTGACCGACCTGTCGAGCATCGTCGAGAACGCCGTCGAGCGCGGCTGGGTCTACGGCTCGCTGATGTTCGGCGACCGCCAGGTGCGCACCGGCTACCTGCTGGTGGGCGCGCTGAAGACGCCGTCGCTGCGCAACGCGCTGCTGGCGATCAGCAAGCAGTTCGAGCGCATCAAGCTCGACGACCTGATCGACCGCTTCGGCTCGCTGCTCGCCAGTTCGCCCGAGCATGCGCAGGCCGCGAGCGACGGCGGCGCGCCGGGCGAGGCCAGCGAGGCGATCGCGCCGGCCGCGATGGGCAAGCAGGAGGCGCTGAAGCGCTTCACGACCGACCTGACCG
>NZ_JBFUFP010000055.1:0-13524 GCF_056403375.1 Rhizobacter sp. P2_H2 | reverse complement strand
GCCCCGGCCCCGGCCCCGGCCCCGGCGCCTGCCCCCGCCACGCTGGCCTGCACCGACCTCGCGCTGTGCGACGACTTCGAGTCGACCACCGCCGGCGCGGTGCCGAACCCGGCGCTGTGGAGCGTCGGCGGGCCGAACTGCTTCGACAACAGCGGCAAGGCGACGATCGACGGCGCGGTGTCGCACGGCGGCAAGCAATCGGTGCGCATCGACCCGGGCAGCAGCTACTGCGGCCACGCCTTCATCATCAACACGAAGGCGGCGTCGATGGGCCCGGTCATCTACGGCCGCTTCTACATCCGGCTCGCGACGGCACTCGGCGATCCGCACGTGACCTTCATGTCGATGCACGACGCGATCGAATCGGTCGACGGCAGCATGCAGGACCTGCGCATGGGCGGCCAGGCCGGCATCCTGATGTGGAACCGCTCGAAGGACGATGCGACGCTGCCGTCGCTGAGCCCGACCGGCATCTCGCTGAGCGCGAAGCTGCCGGCCGCCACCTGGACCTGCATCGAGTTCGGGCTGAACTCGGCGATGGGCACGATGCAGACCTGGGTCAACGGCACGGCCGTGGCCGCGCTGCAGCTCGATTCGACGCAGACCGCCGACGTGGACCAGGCCTGGCTCGCGAGCCGGCCTTCGTGGAAGCCGCAGGTCACCGACCTGAAGCTGGGCTGGGAGTCGTACGGCGGCACGGGCAACACCGTGTGGCTCGACGACGTCGCGCTGCACACCAGCCGCATCGGGTGCGGATCATGACGAGCTGGCGTTGGCTGGTTTCCACCGTGGCGCTGCTCGCGGCGCCGGCCTTCGCGGCGGACGAGTTCCTCGACCCCGCGCAGGCCTTCCGCACCAGCGTGCAGCTGCGCGATGCGCAGACCATCGAGCTGCGCTTCGACGTGGCGCCGGGCTATCACCTGTACCGCGAGCGCATCACGGTCGGTGAGCCAGTGGCTGCTGCGCCCGCCACGGCCGCGCTGGCCGAGCCGGTGCTGCCGCACGGCAGGCAGGAGTACGACGAAGGCTTCGGCAGGTACACCGAGACGCTGCGCGGTGCGGTGACGGTGGCGCTGCCGCTGCGCACGGCGAGCGGTGATTTCGGCGTGGCCATCGGCTACCAGGGCTGCGCCGACAAGGGGCTGTGCTATCCGCCGCAGAACGCCGGCATCAGCGCGCGCGTGAAGGACGGCGCACTGCAGCAGGTGGCGTGGCTGCCTGACGGCCTGCCGCCCGCGGCAACGCCTGCTGTCGTCACCACGCCATCGGCCACCACGCCCTCGGCAGCCGCTCCGGCGGCCACCGGCTCGGCCGGCGCCCGCGTCGAATCCGCGCTGCGCTCGGGCAGCCTGCTGACCGTTGCCGGCGTGTTCCTCGTCGCCGGCCTGTTGCTGTCGTTCACGCCCTGCGTGCTGCCGATGGTGCCGATCCTGTCGTCGATCATCGTCGGCACCAGCGGCCCGGTGTCGCGGGCACGCGGCTTCGGCCTCGCACTCGCGTACTCGCTGGGCATGGCGCTGGTCTACACCGCGCTCGGCGTGGCCGCCGGGCTGGCCGGTGAAGGTCTCGCCGCGGCGCTGCAGAACGCGTGGGTGCTGGGCGCCTTCGCGCTGCTGCTGGCGCTGCTGTCGCTGTCGATGTTCGGCGTGTACGAGCTGCAGATGCCGAGCGCGATCCAGGAGAAGCTGAACGCCGGTGCGGGCCGCCTGCGCGGCGGGCAGCACGTGGGCGTGTTCGCGATGGGCGGGCTGTCGGCACTGATCGTCGGGCCGTGCGTCGCGGCGCCGCTGGCCGGCGCGCTGGTCTTCATCAGCCAGTCGCGCGACGTGCTGATCGGTGGGCTCGCGCTGTTCAGCCTGGCAGCCGGCATGAGCGTGCCGCTGCTGCTGGTCGGCGTGTCGGCCGGCTCGCTGCTGCCGCGCACCGGTGCGTGGATGGAGGGCGTGAAGCACCTGTTCGGCGTGCTGCTGCTCGGCGTGGCGTTGTGGATCGTGTCGCCGGTGCTGCCGGCGGCGGTCGTGATGGGCATCGTCGGTGCCGGGCTGCTGGTCGGTGCGGTGTGGCTGTTCGACGGGCGCGGCGCGCCACTGTCGGGCAAGCACCGCCTGCTGCGCGGCGTGGCGCTGGTGCTGGGGCTGGTCGGCGTGGCGCAAGTGGCCGGTGCGTTGTCGGGCGGCGGCGATCTGCTGCAGCCGCTGGCGGGTTTCAGCGCCGCCGGCCCGCGCGGTGGCGCGGTCCAGGCAGCAGTCGACGGCCCCGCCTTCAAGCGCGTGCGCAACGTGGCCGAGCTCGAGGCTGCGCTGGGCAGCGCGGGCGGCAAGACGGCGATGCTGGACTTCTATGCCGACTGGTGCGTCTCGTGCAAGGAGATGGAGCACCTGACCTTCAGCAAGCCGCCGGTGCAGGCGCGCATGAACAACGCGCTGCTGCTGCAAGTGGACGTGACGGCGAACAGTGCCGACGACAAGGCGCTGCTGAAGCGCTTCGGGCTGTTCGGGCCGCCGGGGATCGTGTTCTTCGACGGCAGCGGCCGCGAGAAGGCGGGCACGCGGGTGGTGGGGTTCCAGCCGCCGGCGGAGTTCGGCGACGCGCTCACCGCTGCTGGGCTATGATCGCGCCCTTCTTTTCACCCAACGCCTCTGTGCAGCTGGAGTTCAACATGCCCCGCGCCTTCGTCACCGCCTGACCGACGACCCGCTCATGTAGCCGCATCCCCCGCGGCCATCGTCGTCGGTTCATTCCCCTGAACCCTCGGAGACGACGATGAACCTCCACTCGCTGGACCTCACCAAATACCCGCGCACCGCGCACCTCGAAGGCAGCCGCCTGCAAGACGGTGACGATGCGTCCGACCAGATGCCGCTGCGCGCGCTGGCCGGCCGCCACGTCGTGATCGAGGAGAAATTCGACGGCGCGAACTGCGGCCTGTCGTTCACCGACGGCGGCGATTTGCTGCTGCAGTCGCGCGGCCACTACCTGACCGGCGGCGGCAGCGAGCGCCAGTTCAACTGGCTCAAGCCCTGGGCGCATGCCCATGCGGATCGCCTGCTGCACGTGCTCGAAGACCGCTGGCTGCTCTACGGCGAGGCGATGTACGCGAAGCACTCGGTCTGGTACGACCGCCTGCCGCACCTGCTGCTGGAGTTCGACCTGCTCGACCGCCGCAGCGGCCGCTTCCTGTCGACGAAGCGGCGCCACGAGATGCTCGCGGGGCTGCCGGTCGTCTCGGTGCCGGTGCTCTACGCCGGCCCGATGCCGACCGATGCGAAGCTGCTGCGCAAGCTGATCCAGCCTTCGCTCGCGAAGAGCCCCGGCTGGCGCACGCGCTTCGAGCAGCAGGTGCAGCGCGAAGGCCTGCCGCTCGAGCTGACCTGGCAGCAGACCAACGACAGCGATGCATCGGAAGGCCTGTACCTGAAGGTCGAGAACGACGACCACGTGGAGGCGCGCTACAAGCTCGTGCGGCACGACTTCCTGCAGACGATCCTCGACTCGGGCTCGCACCACCTGCAGCGGCCGATCCTGCCGAACCTGCTGGCCGACGGCGTGGACATCTACGCACCGCGCGTGGAGACCGACTGGGCCTCGCTCGGGCTGCGCACGATCACCTCGCTCGAGGCGCTGAAGGCGTTCAAGCCCGCCCAGGCGAACGGAGGCTGAGCCATGGACTGGAAGCAAGTGCAGGCCCTCATCCCCGCGCCCGGGGCGGGTTTCGACTGGGCCGCGTGGTGCGAGCTGATCCCGGGGCTGGTGGCGCTGGAGCAGACACCGCAGGATCCGCGGCACCATGCCGAGGGCAACGTCGGCATCCACACGCGGATGGTGCTCGATGCGCTGCTCGCCGATGCGGCGTGGCAATCGGCCGCACCCGAGCGCCGGGCGGTGATGTTCCTCGCCGCGCTGCTGCACGACATCGCGAAGCCGGACACCACGGTGATCGACCCGGTGACCGGTGCGATCGGGCAGCCGGGCCATTCGCGGCGCGGCGCGATCGACGTGCGCGCACTGCTGTGGCGGGCCGGCGCGCCATTCGCGCTGCGCGAGGCGGTGTGCCGCATCATCGCCGTGCACCAGGTGCCGTTCTTCGCGTTCGCGAGCCGGCGCGGCGAGACGCCGGAGTACATCGTGCGCCGGCTCTCGTGGGAGCTCGATGTGAGCGAGCTGGCCGCGGTGGCGCGCGCCGACATGGTGGGCCGCCGCTGCGAGGACCGGGCGGGGCACCTGGCCGACATCGAGCTGTTCGGCGAGCTCGCGCGCGAGCTGGGTTGCTGGGACCGGCCGTGGGCGGCCGCCGATGCGCACACCCGGCTGATGTATGCGCGCGGCATGGCGATCGACCCGGCCTATGCGCTGCACCGCCTGCCGGGCAGCGAGGTGACGGTGATGTGCGGGTTGCCGGCGTCGGGCAAGGACACCTGGGTGGCGGCGCATGCGGGCAGCCTGCCGGTGGTGTCGTTCGACGATGCGAAGGCCGAGCTCGGGCTGAAGCACGGCGAGAACGACGGGCGGGCCGCGCACCATGCGATCGACAAGGCGAAGTCGCTGCTGCGCGAGAAGGCGCCCTTCGTCTGGAACGCGACCCACCTGTCGAACGACATGCGCGGCAAGACGCTGGACCTGCTGTACGCCTACGACGCGCAGGTGAGGCTGGTGTACCTGGAGGCGCCGCAGGCGGTGGTGTTGGCCCGCAACCGGCAGCGCGACACGACGCTCACCAACAAGGACCTGCTGCGCATGCTGCACCGCTGGGAGGTGCCGATGCCTTGGGAGGCACACCGCGTCGACTACCTGGTGGATGAGGGCGCAGGAGCAGCGAGCAGAATCCGCTGAGCCTGTTGTCGATTCCGGCCGACCTCGATCGTCGCGTTCAGACATCACCCTCTCACGGAGACCCACATGTCCAGACTCAGAGTCGCAGCTTTCTCGGTATCCCTCGACGGCTTCGGTGCCGGCACCGACCAGAGCCTGCAGAACCCGCTCGGCGTCGGCGGCGAGACGCTGCACGAATGGTTCTTCGGCACCACCACCTTCCAGGCGATGACCGGCCAGGGCGGCGGGGAGGCCAATGTGGACGATGGTTTCGCGAAGCGCAGCTTCGAGAACGTCGGCGCGTGGATCCTCGGGCGCAACATGTTCGGCCCGGTGCGCGGGCCGTGGCCGGATGATCAATGGAAGGGCTGGTGGGGCGACACGCCGCCGTACCACGTGCCGGTGTTCGTGCTGACGCACCATGCGCGCGCACCGCTGGAGATGAAGGGCGGCACGATCTTCCACTTCGTCACCGGCGGCATCCATGAGGCACTGGAGCGTGCCCGCGATGCGGCGAAGGGGCAGGACGTGCGCGTGGGCGGCGGCGTCGCGACGATCCGCCAGTACCTGCAGGCCGGGCTGATCGACGAGATGCACCTGGCGATCTCGCCGACGCTGCTGGGCCGCGGCGAAGCGCTGCTGGCGGGCATCGACCTGACGGCGCAGGGCTTCCGGTGCACCGAGCATGTGGGGACGCCGAAGGCGCAGCACGTCGTGCTGACGAAGGGCTGATTCATCCTGTTGCAACAACCCATGCCCTGACCGGCAAACCGTCACCGGGCCGTCAAGTTTCCTGACACCGAGCCTCACACAATGGCGCATGACACGCCGACACCTCACTCCTTCCAACGCGGCCAGCGCACTGCTGTGCGCGCTTGTCTTGTCTGCCTGCGGCAGCGGCGACGACTCGGACACAGCGGCACCCCCTGTTGCTGGCGCACCAACTCCTGCACCTGCACCTGCACCTGCACCTGCACCTGCACCTGCGCCCGCACCCGCTCCCGCCCCCGCCCCCGCCCCAGCCCCAGCCCCAGCACCAGCACCAGCACCAGCACCAGCACCAGCACCAGCACCAGCACCAGCACCAGCACCAGCACCAGCACCGGCTCCTGCCCCCACCAACAAGAGCGTCGGATGCGGCAAGGCCGCCCAGTTTGCGAGCGGCAAATACACCCTGACTTCAGATGGCGTGACGCGTGAGTTCTGGGTTCGCGTTCCGTCCGGCTACAAGAACGACAACGCCTATCCGTTGATCGTCGGCCTGCACTGGCGCGACGGCAGTGCCACCGATGTCTACAACGGGAACAGCTGGGCCAGCGGCAAGCCCTTCTATGGCTTGAAGGAGCTCTACGGCGAGAGCGCGGTCTTCGTCGCCCCGGCGGGCTTGGACGCCGGCTGGGCCAATCCGAATGACCGCGACATCCGCTTCATCGGCGCGATGGTCAACCAGCTCAAGCAAGGGCTCTGCACCGACACGAGCCACACGTTTGCGACCGGCTTCAGCTTCGGCGGAATGATGTCGAACGCGATCGGTTGCCAGATGGGCGATGTCTTCCGCGCCGTGGCGCCGATGTCGGGATCCGTCTGGAGCGGCTGCGCCACGTCATCGAACAAGACCGCGGCGATCCTGCTGCATGCCAAGGAAGATGCCGTCGTCGGCTACCAGTTCGGCGAAGAGGCGCGCGACAAGTACATCGCCAAGAACAGCTGCAGCCAGACCACCACCAAGATCGGGGTCAATGGCTGCGTGATCTACCAGGGCTGCACCGACAACAAGCCGGTGGCCTGGTGCGGGTACACCAACGGCGGGCACTGGCCGCCGGGCTTCGCCGCGACAGAAATCAAGTCGTTCTTCGACCGCTTCTGAAACGCCGGGGGCGCGGCACCTGGCTGCGCCCCCGGCCGGGCAGAGCGGGCAAGCCGCTTACCAGCCCACGCCGTAGTAGTCGTACACGCGGCGGCCGTAGCTGTCGTCGTACGAAGGCTCCTCGTTCTGCGCGTAGCGCGGTGCGCCTTCGAGCTGCTTCTCGGACAGCGGCACGACATAGCCGTCGAGGTTGGTGTCGTACTTCAGCATCGCCCACGGCACCGGATAGCGGTCGGTGCCGACCCCGAGGAAGCCGCCGAACTCGAGCGCTGCATAGCGCACCTGGCCGGAACGCTTGTCGATGATCAGGTCGTCGATCGAGCCGAGCTTGTCGCCGTTGCTGGCGTAGACGGTGGTGCCTTCGACCTTGTCGGAAGAGATGACGGGATTGCTCATGAGGGTCTCCTTCACTGCGCTCTGCCGCGGGCGACATGCCCGTGGCCTGAACCCCCATTGGTCCATGCGCGACCCTTGCCGAACATCAGCGCAGGCGCGGCCCGGCTGTAGGAATCTTCCTCAGACTGCCTTGCTGCGCAGCCCCAGCAGGCTGACGCCCAGCACGACGAAGCTGCCGCCGAAGACGCGGTTCAGCACCCGTGCGCGGCGCGGATCGGCGAGCCGGCCCTTCACGCTGCGCGCAAGCAGCACGTACACCGCATGCGAAAAGACGGCACAGGCCGCGAAGGTGACCGTGAGCAGCGCGAACTGCTGCACCGCACCGTCGCCCGCCTTCATGAACTGCGGGAACAGCGCGCTGAAGAACAGGATCGCCTTCGGGTTGGTCAGCGCCACCGTGAGGCCATTGCCGAAGAGCCGCCAGGCCGGTGCACCGGCCCGCGCCTGCGCGCCGGACGCCTCGGCGAACATCGCACCGCCGCTGCGCCACTGCCGGATGCCGAGGTAGACCAGGTAGCCCGCGCCGAGCAGCTTCAGTGCAAGGAAGGCCGTGGCCGAGGTCTGCAGCACGACGCCGAGCCCGACGGTGGTGGCGAGGGACACCAGCAGCAGCCCGACGGCGTTGCCCAGCGAGCTGATCATCGCGCGGCCCGGGCCGACGCCGATCGAGTTGGACACCGCCAGCAGCACGGCCGGGCCAGGCGTGAAGGTGACGAACAGCGCGATGGTGAGGAAGGTGAGCCAGTCGGAGAAGGTCATGGGGCGAGGCAGGAGCGTGCCGCAGGTGCAGCGGGTGCGCCGATGTTAGCGGCGCACCCATTCCCTCAGAGACTCACCAGCCGAAGCCCAGCGTGTACTTCCCGCTGGTCGCGCCGGTGCCGCCGCTGTAGAACTTCACGCGCACGTAGCGCGCCGATGCCGCCGTGCCGGTGTTGCTGACACTCGCCGAATCGACGACACCCACCCCCTTCTCGCTCGCGGCCAGCTGGGTGCCGGACGCGTTGTAGATGTAGAGGTCGTAGTCGCTCGATGCGTTGGGCGTCAGCGTGGCGGTCAGCGTCTTGCCGGCCGGCAGGTTCACGAGGAAGTAGTCGCCATCGGTCGACGATCCGATCGCGCCGTTCCACGTGCCGGCCGCTGCCACCGTGTTGGCGGTGCCGATGTTGTCGTTCGGCTCGGTCTCGTTGTTGCCCGGCGTGACCACGCTCGCGATCTTCAGGAACTGCGCCGTCACCGGCCCCCATTGCCCCGACGACACCTTCGCGCGCACGAACACCAGGTGCTTGCCCAGCGCCAGCCCGGTGGTGCTCAGCGTGCCGCTGAGCGACTCGGTGGTCTGGTTGAAGCTGCCATCGGTGGCGGTGAGCGGGATCGCGACCGCACCGGCCACCCAGGGCGGYGTGTCGATGTAGGCCTCGGCGCCGGTCACGTTGAGCACGGTCTCGGTGCCGTTGGTCTGGTTGAAGCGCGTGTCGGTGGCCGAGGCCGTCAACGCGACCGGCGTGCCGGCGAGCACGCCGCCGCCGCTGGCATCGCTGCCGAGCGTCACCGTGGTCACGTCGGCACCGGCCGGAATCTGGTACGGCGCGCGCACCACCTTGGCGGCGTAGATCAGCGCCGGCAGGTTCTTCGGCTTGGTCGTGCTGTTGTACGTGGTGCAGCTCTCGAAGAAGCTGGAGCCCAGCTCGATCGTGTAGGCCGCCACGCCGAGCTCGCCGTAGCTCGGGCCGTCGCTGGTGCCGTCGGTGGCGTAGAGGCCGATCGATTGCTCCGGCGTGTAGCCGTTGAAGTACGCGAGGCGGCGGCCCAGCGTCTGCAGCGCGGTGGCGTTGGCCGTCGGCGTCGACGTGGTGCCCCAGGGCCACAGCACCAGCTGGCTGTAGCTGTGCACGTCGATGTGGATGCCCGAGGTGTCGACCGGTGCGCCATCACCCGGGTTCGGGCCGCGGCGGTCGGGGTAGATGCTGCGGATGTAGTTCTGCACCGCCTGCGTCTCGGGCTCGGAGCCGGCCGATGCGCCACGGTAGGTGAGGTCGCACTGGTTGCCGCTGGAGCCCGAGCCGCCGGTGCTGTTCCAGCCGAACGTGAAGTTGCGGTTCAGGTCGGCGCCCCGCGTGTTGCTGGTGGCACCGCAATAGGCGGTGTTGGTGTTCTTGCGCCAGGAGAGCCCGCCCTCGGCCTTCTTGCGGCCGTCGGGGTTGGTCTGCAGCAGCAGGTGCACCTCGTGGTGGTCGACGATCCAGGTGGCGTCGGGGTCGGTGCCGTAGCCGTTGAGCAGCCAGCGCGCGAACTCGAGGTTCAGCGGCGCGGTGGTGTACTCGCGGGCGTGGATGGCGCTGTTGACGAACAGCTTGGGCTTGGTGCCGCCGATGGCGCTGTTGGTGATCTTCAGCACCCGGATGTCGTAGCCGCCGGAGCCGACGGTCTTCTGCCACGAGTCGCCGATGTCGATCCAGCTCGCGAGCGTCGGGTAGGTGGTGGTGAAGGCCGACGCGGCGGTGAAGGTTTCCTCCACCGTCTCGTAGCAGCTGTAGCCGGGGATGGACTGGATGGTGGCGTCGCCTGCCGCGGCGCCGGTGATGCCGGTGCTGTCGGTCGACGCGCCGGGAGCCGTGGTGCGGCTCTTCGCGTCGGCAGCGGCCTGGATGGCGGCCAGGAAATCATCGCGGCGCTGGATGAACTCGGGCGCGTTCTCGATGCGGAAGCCGAAGCTGCGCAATGCGGCGATGTCGGCGGTTTCGAGCTCGAGGACGAGGAAGCCTTGCTCGTAGTTGGATTCGAGCAGGTTGGCGTGGAAGGTGACGGCGGCCTTGCGCAGCATGGCTGCGTCGGGGTAGAAGGCCTTGTAGATGTTGGTGCGCTGCTTTTCCTGCTGTCGCAGCAGGCGCATTTCGGTGGCGGAATCCTGCGGTGTGACTTGCCCGGGAAGGCGTGCAGGGGATGCGGACTGCGGGGATGCGGACTGCGTAGATGACGACTGCGAGAAGGCTGACGGTACTGCGGAAACTGCAAGGAACAACGCGGCAAGTGCCGCCCGCGATTGCGGACGTACGTTGGTCATGGAAAGCTCCCTTGTGGTTTACGGTACCAGCCCAGCTGCGTGGGCTGGATCGGCGCACGCTCTCGGCTGGGGATCACCCATCGGAGCGCCGAATGATTCTGGGGGACTTCTCCCTGTTCTGCGAGGGGAGTAACAAGATGAACAAGGTTATTTATTGGGTATTGGCAATGGCCGCGTGTTGCGGTAATTCGCGTGCGTGCGAAGGCAACGATGCGCAATGGGCGAAGGAATTTGCTGCATTGCGAACAGTGCGCGGGCACTTTGATGGTGGGAACTGGGCAGCCGATGTGGATCGGTGGCAGGGGCGCAAGCATCAGGTGATGCAATGCCTGGCTGCTGGGTTGTCAGCAGCGGGGACGCCGGTGGAGCGGGTGCGGGAGCGGATGGGCGAGCCGGATGCGCGGGTGAATTGCCCGTCGGCGGAGTGCGAAGGGGTGGTGAGGTTGATGGAGGCGCGGGCGGACGGGGCGCAACGGGTGGCGACGACGCGACAGCTTTGGGTCTACCAATGGCGGGGGCAGCACGATCGGCTGGTGTTCTCGGTGGTCGCGGGCAAGGTATCCGACGTGGGGTGGGCGTACGCGCTGGAGTGACATCACGGGAAGGACTGATGGACATCGAACCGCAAGTCCGCCGCTGCAATGATCGGATCGATTTCGATGCATTGCTCAGGCCGCAGCTGAAGTGCTACGTCTACGTGCTGCGCGACCCGCGCGACGGTCAGGTGTTCTACGTCGGCAAGGCGGGGGGCTCAGGCGAAGGAAATCGGCGCGTGCTCGATCACTTCGACGAAGCGGAGAAGTTGCTGGCAGTCCACACCACGACGCTGCACGGCTCCAAGCACCTTCGCATCATCGACATCTGGCGCGCAGGCCGGGCCGTGGAGTGGGCGATCGCGCGCTGGGGCTTGGGGCCCGAAGAGGCACGGCATGTCGAAGCGGCCTTGATCGATGTGATGCAGAGCCTGCCGGGACAGTCGGTGGGTGGCGGAGCGCTCACGAATATGAAGCGTGAATGGACATCGCTGGGCTGGTTGACGCCGCGGGACGTTGCCGACATGGCGGCTCGGGCGGTGGCCCCGCAGTCGAACTACAGCATGGTGTTTGTCTTTCCGATCCCAAAGAGTCTGAAGCGCACGCCGCCGCCGTCGCTCTATGAGATAACGCGCGAGGCATGGACCGTGGGGCTGGAGTTCCGCAATGCCACAGCGGCACTGGCGGTCGGCATAGCGGATGACATCGCGCGCGCGGTGTTCGAGATCCATCACTGGGAACTTGCCAAGTCGATGCCGGGCAAGCGCGCCTTCGTCGGCGCCGAGTTGCCTGGGCACGAGTTCGTCGACAAGAACTTCGCGGCTGTCATCAGCCCGGCGAAGGGGTATTGGATGCGGCCCGGGTACCTTGTCGTGGAGTTCAGGCCCGGGGAATTCCGCTACTTGCGGGGGCACCGGGATCGGCAGACATGGCGAGCACTGGCGTAGTGGACTTTAGGCCGCCTCTACCCGCTCGCAGTAAGCCGCGAAGGTGCGCTGCCACGCGGGCCGGGCCATGCACCGATCGCGGTACGACACGAGCTGCGGATACGGCGCGATCAATGACTCGTCCTTGATGCCCGACGAGAGCACGTGCGTCATCAGGATGTCGGCGACGGTGAAGCTCTCGGCTGCGACGAACTCGCGGTTGGCGAGCCAGCGATCCAGGTTGCCCAGCATCCGGTTCGCCCAGCCGACCAGGAACTCGCGGTGCTTGCCGCAGCTGCCATCGGCCGACCAATCGAGCACCAGCAGGCTGAGCAGCGGCATCTCGACCGAGTTCATCGCGGCAAAACACCAGCGCATCACCTGCGCCTCGCCGGCGCGGTCGCCGGGGATCAGTCGGCCGGACTTCTTGGCGAGGTAGAGGACGATGGCGGCGGATTCGGACAGCCGCAGGCCGTCGTCATCGATCGACGGGATCTGCTCGAACGGGCTGAGCCGGCGATAGGCCTCGGTGTTGAGGTCGTGCGCGGGGTGATCCATGCCGGCGATCTCGAACGGGAGTTGCATCTCTTCGAGCGCCCAGAGCACGCGCAGATCACGGGTGTGGCCGCGGGCGGCGGCGTTGACCTTGGAGAAGCCGTAGAGCTTGAGCATAGGGGCCGTCCTTCGCTGAGGGTGGGGTGCTGCGGAGGGTAGCGGCATGACGATGTGGGATGCACAAACCCTAGCCGAGATTGATGTTGCTGCGGTGGTCACGTACGTCTTCTGTTCTTCGTGACGACCTTGCGCGGGTGGCCAGCCGTGGGAGCAAGAAGGAGAGGAATCAGCATAGAGCGCCACGACCTCCTCTGGTCGACTGCCGCGGCACTGCGGGCGCAACAGATGGAACGTGCGCGTGAATGCTCAAGGTGCTGGGCGCCCACAGGATCACGCCATGAGCCACCTCGATGGCAGCATCGCCATCCAAAGCCCACCAACGCCGAATCCTGATATGCCTTTACACCAGATAAAATATTGGATTAACATTAATCATCAACTCTCAGTGAGATGGTCTTTTGTCTCCACTAGCGCCCAACACTGTCAGGCGAGGCCGACCGCCAAAAGCTGGTGCCTCCAAGGGCGTCCGCAAGGGCTCCCGACTACAAATCTCGCACACCATCTCTCCCGATCTGCTCTTGCGGGTTGACGGGCTTGCGGAAGCAATGGGCCAAACAAGAGCGGCGATCATCAACCTTGCCGTCTACCGCCTGCTGTCACAAGAGGCTCCGGGTGAAGCTGCACCCAAGTCAAGCAAGTAGCCAGCGACCATCTACACAGAAAAGCCAACATGCCAAAGCGTCAGTTCAAGGTCGTTTCTCTCTTCTCAGGAGCAATGGGGCTGGACATCGGCCTGGAGCAAACCGGCAGGTTCCAGACCCTCGCCGCAGTTGAGTCACAGCACGCCTTCTGCGAGACCATTCGCATCAATCGAGATGCCGGACTTACCTCAAGCAAGAAGATGAAGGTCTATGAGGGCGATATACGCAATCTGTCGCCCGAGCAGCTGATGGAAGACCTCGGGCTGGAGCCCGGCGAGCTGGACTTGCTTGTGGGTGGCCCGCCGTGCCAATCTTTCAGCACGACAGGCCGCAGGGGAACAGTGCAAGACCCGCGTGGGACGTTGCTCTGGGAGTTCCTCCGCTTTGTCGAGGCATTGAAGCCGAAGTTTTTTTTGATGGAGAACGTGCGCGGACTCGTCTCCGCCGCCATCAGACACAGGCCCTTGGCAGAGCGCCCCGACAAAGGTGGCCCGCCACTCGATGCCGACGAGCAGCCAGGGTCCGTGCTGAGGTCGTTCGTAGCGGATCTTCGTGCCTCCACCGCTGCCGACTACCGCCTGGATGTATTCGAAGTGAACGCGGTCAACTACGGTGC
>NZ_JBFUFP010000054.1:0-13560 GCF_056403375.1 Rhizobacter sp. P2_H2 | reverse complement strand
GAAGAGTTGCTCGCCGCCTTCAAGGCCGGCGAGCTGGAGCGCGATTTCATCGCGGTCGTGCGCTTCCAGGGGCCGCGTGCGAACGGCATGCCCGAGCTGCACAAGCTGACGCCGCCGCTCGCGGTGGCGCAGGGCAAGGGCTTCAAGGTGGCGCTGGTCACCGACGGGCGCATGAGCGGTGCGTCGGGCAAGGTGCCGGCGGCGATCCACGTGAGCCCCGAGGTGCTCGCGAACGGGCCGCTCGGCAAGGTGCGCAACGGCGACATCATCCGGCTCGATGCGGTGGCCGGCACGCTGCAGGCGCTGGTGCCTGACGCAGAATGGGCGGCCCGCGAGGTCGCGCAGATCGACGCGCAGCAGCAGGAGAACAACGCCCACGACCTGGGCCGCGACCTGTTCGGCGGCATGCGCCGCAATGTGCTGAGCGCCGAGCAGGGCGCCGTCACCTGGCTTTGAGCCGATCTTTCAACTTCCAAGCAGAGAACCCCGCATGAACACGCTCGAACTGGCCGGCCACGGCCCGGTGATCCCGGTGATCGTCATCAACCAGCTGGAAGACGCGGTGCCGATGGCCCGTGCGCTGGTGGAAGGCGGCGTCAAGGTGCTCGAAGTGACGCTGCGCACGCCGGTGGCGCTGCAGTGCATGGAGGCGATCGCGAGAGAGGTGCCCGAGGCCATCCTCGGCGCCGGCACGGTGCGCAGCGTGGCTGATGCGAAGGCGGCGCTGGACGCCGGCTGCAGGTTTGCCGTGAGCCCGGGCTACACCAGCGAGATCGGCCGCGCCTGCCGCGAGATCGGGCTGCCGCTGCTGCCCGGCACCGCCACCGGCAGCGAGGTGATGCAGGCCAATGCCGACGGCTATTTCTTCCTGAAGTTCTTCCCGGCGATGCAGGCCGGCGGCATCCCGATGCTGAAGGCGCTGGCCGGGCCGTTCACCGACGTGGTGTTCTGCCCGACCGGCGGCATCACGTTGGAGACCGCGCCGCAGTTCCTGGCGCTGCCGAACGTCAAGGTGTGCGGCGGCTCGTGGCTGACGCCGGCGGATGCGGTGAAGGCGAAGGACTGGGGGCGCATCACCGCGCTGGCCAAGGAAGCCAGCGCGCTGCGCGCCTGATCAGACGTCGACCAGCTTGCGGTTCGCGCTACCCGGCAGCGTGCGCAGGCTGCGCCCGGTGCTGGCCACGTAGTCGCGCTTGAGGATCGTGTCGACGAACACCCAGTCGGCACGCGCCTCGGTCGGCGTCACGTTCAGCACCATGTAGCCGCGCAGGCTGGTCTGCGCGTACTGCAGCGGCCCGATCAGCTGCGTCAGCGCCGCCGCGAACGCGGTCGGCTCCTCGGTCGTGAAGATCGTCTCGAAGCCGGGCGAAGTCACCGACGAGGTCGCGAACTCCACACCCACCGCGTTGCCCGACAGGTCCTTCAGGTCGCTGGCCCACGCGTTGTGCGTGTCGCCGGCCAGCGAGACCAGGTTCTTGTCGAGCGCGCGCGCCATGCCCAGCACCGTCTCGCGCGCCGCGGCATAGCCGTCCCAGGCGTCGAGGTTGTACGGGATGGCCGGCTGCGCGAGGATGGCCTGCTCGGTCGGCGTCAAGGTGGCTGGCGCGGTGGCCGCCTTCGTCGCGATCGCGCCGTAGGCCGCGACGCTGATCTGCTGCGTGACGATCGGTGCCGGCACGTTCATGCGCGCCATCAGCACCTGCTGGCCCAGCACCTGCCAGGTGGCGGCCGAAGCCTGCATCTTCGACTGCAGCCAGGTCGTCTGCGTCGCGCCCATCAGCTGGCGCGCCGGGTTGCCGACCGCGCTGGTGAAGCCTGCGGCGTCGAAGCCCGACGCGGTGATGTAGTTCGCATAGCTCAGCTGCTGGTCGCGGCCGACCTGGCGCGTGTCCAGCATGTGCAGCGACAGCAGCGTGCCGAAATCGAACGAGCGGTAGATCTGGTCCGGCTTGCTCGCATCGGGCAGGCGGATCGGGATCCACTCCAGGTAAGCCTGGATCGCGGCCGCGCGGCGCACGCTGAAGCTGCCTTCGGTGGCAGGGTCGTGGTTCTCGGCGCCACCGGTCCAGGTGTCGTTGGCGATCTCGTGGTCGTCCCACACAGCGATCATCGGCATCGCGGCGTGCAGCGCCTGCAGGTCGGCATCGGTGCGGTACTGCGCGTAGCGGCGGCGGTAGTCGGCGAGCGTCAGGGTCTCGTTGGCCGGGTCGGGGATGCGATTCAGCGTGGCGGCATCGCCGGTCGCATAGCCTTTGCTGTCGTACTCGTAGATGTAGTCGCCCAGGTGCAGCGCGGCGTCGACATCGTTCCGCTTGGCGGCCTCGGCATAGACGTTGAAGTAGCCGGCCGGGTAGTTGGAGCACGAGAACACCGCGAGCCGCACCTGCGACACGCTGCCCACCGGGAGCGTCTTCGTGCGGCCGGTGGCCGAGCGCTGGCTGCCGATCGAGAAGCGGTAGTGGTAGACGGTGTTGGCGGCCAGGCCGGTGACGTCGACCTGGGCGGTGTAGTCCTTCGCCGCGCTGGTCGCGACGGTGCCCGACTTGACGATGCTCGCGAACTGGCTGTCGCTTGCGAGCTCCCAGTTCAGCTGCAGCGTCGCATCGGTGGACGGTGTTGCACGGGTCCACAGGATCACGCGATCGCTCAGCGGGTCGCCGCTGGCGACGCCGTGCTTGAACTCGATGCCGGCACCGGCGTCGGCCGCCGAGGGGCTGTCATCGCTGCCGCCGCAGCCCGCGAGGCCCAACCCGCCGCCGACGGCAACGGTGCCGAGGGCGACATCGCGGATGAACTGGCGGCGTGAGGTGTCGATGCTCATGAACGGCTTCCGGAGTGGTGGTGCAAAGCCCGCCACTGTGGAAAGCGTTCATGACAAGGGCATGAAGCTTCTATGCCGTCTTCAAGGCAGCGACTGCTGTTGCCTGCCGCCGGATCAGCAGCACCGACACGGCCGCCACCAGGCAGGCCGCGCCGGCCGCGAACAGCGCCGGGTTGTAGGTGAGCAGCAGCGTGCGCGTGAGCCCCGCGCCGTAGGCCGCGACCGCCGCGCCGAGCTGGTGCGAGGCGAACACCCAGCCGAAGATCATCCCGGCGCGCTCCTTGCCGAACTCCTGCGCGGCGAGCTTGACGGTGGGCGGCACCGTCGCGATCCAGTCGAGGCCGTAGAACATCGCGAAGGTCGCGAGGCCGTACAGCGTGAAGGTGGAGTAGGGCAGCCAGAACAGCGACAGCCCGCGCAGCCCGTAGTACCAGAACAGCAGCTTGCGGTTGTCGTAGCGGTCGGACAGGTAGCCCGACAGCGTGGTGCCCACCAGGTCGAACGCGCCCATCATCGACAGCACCGAGGCCGCCGGCACGGCCGACAGCCCGTTGTCGCTGCACAGCGAGATGAAATGCGTCTGCAGCAGGCCGTTGGTGCTGAGCCCGCAGATGAAGAAGCTGGCCGCGAGGATCCAGAACGTGCGGTTGTGCGCCGCCTCGCGCAGCACCTTGAACGGGCCGAGGAAGTTCAGCGGCGCGGCAGCCGGCACCGGCGGCACCGCGGTGCCGTCGGGCTCGCCGAGCGACAGCAGCCCCAGCTCGCTCGGGTGGTTGCGCATGAAGAAGGTGACCAGCGCCACCACGACCACGCAGGCGATGAAGATCGGGATCACCGCATAGCGCCAGCCATGGTGCTCGATGATCCAGGCCGCGAGCGGCAGGAAGAGCAGCTGACCGGTGGCGGTGCTCGCGGCGAACATGCCGACCACCAGCCCGCGGTTGGCGGTGAACCAGCGGTTCGCGACCATCGCGCCCAGCACCAGCGCGGTGAGGCCGGTGCCGCAGCCGAGCATCAGCCCCCACAACAGGAACAGCTGCCACAGCTGCGTGATGCCGGTGGCCAGCACCATCGCGACCGCGATGAGGCTGGCGGCGGCCACCATGATGCGCGGCAGCCCGAAGCGGGCGATGAAGATCGCGGCGAACGGCCCGAGCAGCCCGAACAGCGCGAAGCGCACCGCGAAGACGGACGACAGCTGGTCGGTGGTCCAGCCGAACTCCTTCGACAGCGGCTGCATCATCGCGCCCGGCAGGCCGAGCGCGGCCGAGGTGGTCAGCATCGCGAAGAAGGTGACGGCGGCGATCACCCACGCATAGTGGATGCCGCGGCGGCCGAGGGAGGCGGAGATGCGTTCGGAGAGCATGGGGTTTCCTCGGCGCGGGCTCAGTCGAAGCGGCGTTCGATCAGTTCGACCTTGTAGCCGTCCGGATCGGTGATGAAGGCGATGACGGTGCTGCCGCCCTTGACCGGGCCGGCCTCGCGCGTGACGTTGCCGCCGCCGGCGCGGATGCGCTCGCAGGCCGCCGCCGCATCGGGCACCGCGATCGCGATGTGGCCGTAGGCGGTGCCGAGCTCGTACGAGCTGACGCCGTGGTTGTAGGTGAGCTCCAGCTCGGCATGCTCCGGGTTCGGACCGTAGCCGAGGAAGGCGAGCGAGTAGTGCTGCGACGGGTTCTCGGACTGGCGCAGCAGCGTCATGCCCATGATGTTCGTGTAGAAGTCGATCGAGCGCTGCAGGTCGCCGACGCGCAGCATGGTGTGGAGGAGTCGCATGGAAGGTGGTCCGTTCAGGAAGCGTCGAAGATGAAGCAGGTGGTGGAGGCGTGGGCGTACAGCTTGCCGTCGGGGCCGACCAGGCGCCCTTCGGCGGTGGCCATGCGGMCGCCGACGTGGATCACGCTGCCGATGGCGCGCAACACCGGCACGCGGTGGGTGACGGCGCGCACGTAGTTGATCTTGAGTTCGGCGGTGGTGTAGGCCTTGCCGGCGGCCAGCGTGGTGTGCACCGCGCAGCCGACGCACGAATCGAGCAGCGTCGCGATCCAGCCGCCGTGCACGGTGCCGAGCGGGTTGTAGTGGCGCAGCAGCGGCGTGCCCTGGAACACCGCGCGGCCGGGCACCATCTCGATCGGCAGGAAGTCCATCGTCTCGCCGATCGGCGGCGGGGGCAACTGGCCGTCGAAGATGGCCTGGAAGAACTGCAGGCCGCTCAGGCCCGCGACCTGCTCGGGGCGGGCCACGCCTGGCGGCAGCAGGCGCGCACGGTGCGCGGCGGCCTCGGCTTCCCACTGGGCCTGCACCGCGGCAGCATCGACGGCGGCTGTGTCCATGATCGGTCGCCCGGCGGGCCTAAAGTTGCAATTGCAATGATTGTAGCTACAATTGTTTGATCATGCCAAGCGCCACGATGAAGACGGATTCCAGGGTTGCAGAACCGAAGGCGATGGGCCCCCACGGCTGCACCAGCCTGAAGGTGCGCCAGCTGTCGCGCCGCGTCAGCCAGCACTTCGACCGCATCGTCACCGACTCGGGGTTGAAGACGACGCAGTACTCGCTGCTGTCCCAGGTGGTGTCGCTCGGGCCGGTGAAGCCGGGCGTGCTGGCGTCTCACATGGAGATGGATGCGTCCACGCTGACGCGCAACCTGCAGCCGCTGGTGGCGCAGGGCTGGGTCACGGTCGGGCCGGGCGAAGACGGCCGCAGTCGCGTCGTCGAGGCCACCGCGGCGGGGCGCGTCAAGCGCGATGAGGCGCGACGCGAGTGGAAGCGGGCGCAGGTGGCGTTCAACGAGCGCTTGGGCGACGAGCGCGTGATCCGGCTGCACGCGCTGATCGAGGAATGCCTCGCGGTGATGAACGAAGCCTGAGCGCGTCAGTCCTTCATGTTCGTCCAGTCCAGCAGGTCCTTGTACGTCCACTTGGCCAGGAGAAATTCGCCGCCGGTGTGGCTTTGTGAGAAGACCACCTTCAGCTGGGCACGCGAAACTCGTTGCTGCATGGCTTCGGCCAGCTTCCGACACTTGCCCTTGTCCTGGGGAAGCTTTGGCAGGCGGAGGGTGGTGTCTGCAAGGCACATTTTGATGAACTCGCTCAAACGGTCGACGGATCGGCTGGTGTCCAAGGTGACGCCGCTGTCTTTGAGATCGGTGAAAGAGTCTCTCGTTACCTCAATCTGATCAAGGACGTCTGCCAAGTTCTGATCGGAAACCTCGGAGACATCCATTTCCCTCGTGTACGCAACAACTTGGAATCTGCCAATGCAGTGGTCCTGAAGAGTGCGGCTGCTTGCACGCAGATCAAAGTTGGACGGCAGCTCGTAGCTGACCTTCTTTCCGGTGTGACCGTCAAAAAACCGCTTGCTCGTCAAGRCGTGAACAGTCTGTCGTGCTCCGTCACGCTGCAACGCAACGGAGGATTCTGCATGCGTGCCGGACGCATTTTGGCGGGGCGGGTTCTCTAGCGGGCGGGTGAGGGCGGAGCGAGTGAATGCTGTGTTTTCCATGGCTGCTGAATGACGTGGCTGTCGCGACTTCTGAGTTCGCTTGAGTCACAAGAAGCGTGCAGACAGTTCCACGTTCGCAGCCGAATCAGGGAGCCCTCGTGGCGCCGACACCTGGAACGACATCCTCCCCATACGCCTTCTTCCAGCGCACTGTCAGCGCGACATGCTCATCCAGCCGCGTCCCCGGCAACCCGTCGTCGACCTCCCAGTTCGCCACCTTCGACTCGATCGCGAAGTGATCCTTCGGCGTGATCGCCGACGGGTCGTCGAGGCTGCCGACCGAGAGGTCCATGTGCTGCGAGCCCTCGTACGCGAAGCTCAGCGGCGTGCCGCAGTTCCCGCAGAAGCCGCGCAGCGCGAACTTCGACGACGCGTAGGTCTTCGGCGGCTCGGTCAGCCACTCGACCTGGTCGCGCCGCAGGTTCAGGAACGGCACGCGCGTGTTGCCGAAGGCCAGCTGGCACATGCGGCAGTGGCAGTAGTAGCCCTCGCGCTTGTCGGGCGACGCGCGGTAGCGGATGCGGCCGCACAGGCAGCCGCCTTCGAGCGGCGCGTTCGCCGTGCCTGCCGCCGCGCTCATGTCGCCACCGTGTAGTTCAGCGTGAGCCGCCCGCCGTCCACGTAGACGATCTCTCCGGTCATGTAGCTCGCCGCGCTGCTCAGCAGGAAGGCGGCCACGTCGGCGATCTCGCCCGGCTCGCCGAGCCGCTTCATCGGCGTGCGGCTCATGATGCGGGCACGCGCTTCTTCGCTGCCCAGCACCGCGTTCTTCGCGAGCTCGGTCGCGATGGTGCCGGGCGCCACCGCGTTGACGCGGATGCCGCGATCGGCCAGCGAGAGCGCCATCACGCGCGTCAGCTGGTTGATGCCGCCCTTGCTCGCGTTGTAGCTCGCGATGCTCGGGATCGCCATCACGCTGTTGACCGAACTCATGTTGACGATCGCGCCGCCGCCGGTCTTCACCATCTCGCGCGCGACCGCCTGGCCGACCAGGAACGAGCCCTTCAGGTTGATGTCGATCACCGCGTCCCAGTCGGCCTCGGTGATCTCGAGGAAATCGGCGGCCTTGAAGATGCCGGCGTTGTTGACCAGCCCGTCGACGCGGCCGAAGGCGGCCAGCGTGCCGGCGACCGCGGCGTCGACCTCGGCCTTCTTCGACACGTCGCAGTGCAGGTAGAGGGCGCGCTGGCMTTCGGCCGCGAGGCTGGCCGCGAGCGCCGCGCCGCGCGTATCGTCGACATCCCACAGCGCCACCGCCGCGCCGTCGCGCGAGAGGCGCTGCGCGCAGGCGGCGCCGATGCCTTGCGAGGCGCCGGTGATCACGATGACCTGCCCGTGCAGGTTGAACTGGACCGGTTTCATGGAGGCTCCCGAAAACGGTCGAGTTTAGGCCGGCTGCCCCCYGCCTGCCAGCGCGCGCGGCGCGAGCCGGCGCGCCAGTCCGACCGACCGTCCCTGCACGAAGAGCAGCGCCGAGACCGCTCCCACCGCGAGCGGCATCGCGTACCACACCGGTACCGCCCGCCCCATCATCTGCGGCGTCAGGGCCAGCAGCAGGGCGGTCAGCACCAGCCGGTGCCCGGCGTGCTCGGCGATCGATGCGGCCACGGTCGGCAGGCCGGCGGTGAAGGTCAGGAGCGCCTGCAGCGGATTCAGTCGGTCGCCGGCGTCCTGGTGCGACGGCAACCACACCTGTTGCAGGAACAGTTGCATGCCGCCRAGCACCCAGGCCAGCACCAGCAGCATGACCGGCGCGTCGTTGATCCGGAACGCCAGCACGAAGTAGGCGGCAAGGCCCGCGGACACCAGCGCCTGCTCCATCATCAGCGGCAGCGCCATCCCGACGCCCGCCAGCAGCAGGCCGACGCCAGCGAGCAGGGCGCCGGGCAACTCGAAGCGGCTTGCCGCTTCGAGGCAGGCCGCCGCGGCCAGCAGCGAGGCCACGCCGACCCATGGCCACCAGCGGTGCAGGCGGTGCCATCGCAAGCGGGCGGCCCACGCATCGGGCAGCAGCTTGTGGCGGCGCACGCCGTACACCAGGCCGAAGCCGATCAGCGGCAGCACCGGCCCCGCCAGTCCGGCCGCCACCACGAAGCCGGTGCCCCACAGCGCGCCTTCCAGGTCGCGCGCCAGCACGCAGCCGAGACCGAACACCACCAGGGCCGCGGCGGCCATGCGCAGCCACCGCCCCTGCTTCAGCAACGATGCGAGGCGCGCCAGCAGCGCCCGATCGAAGCCCAGTCGCGCGAGCAGCGCCGGGCCGGCGGCGTGAATCTGCCGTTCCAGCGGCACGCCGAGCAGCGTGGCCAGCCCCAACGCCCACCACCGGCGGCCACGCGCCAGCAGGGCCTGCAGGGTCACGAGGTCGGCATGCAGCCGCAGCGTGTGCTCGTCGGTCACCGGCCGGTGCAGGCCGTCCAGCGCCATCTGCAACGCATGGGTGCGCTCCCAGCCGATCTGCCGATCGACGCGGAAGTCGTCCAGCCAGCGGAAATGTTCCTGCAGCATCGCCTGCATGCTGGCGGGCAGCAGCGGGGTGCGCAGCACCAGGTCGGCAAAGCGTGCCGAGGCTTCGGCCTCCTGGCCCAGTGGCAGGTCGTTCAGGTGCCGGCGCAGCATCGGCACCAGCGCATCGAGCGCGGCCGGGCCGAGCGGCAGGGTTCGGGCGACGAGTTCGCACAGCGCTTCGGGTGACAGGTGCTCCTTGGCCGCCGTCTGGGGAGTTGCCTCCGCGGGCGCCACGGCGACTTCCGCGGCAACCGGTGCGACGGGCGCCGACTCGGGCGCGGCTGTCGTCACCTGCGCTTCGGCCCGCACCGCCTGCTGATGTCGCGCCCACGCGACCATCCGGTCGTAGGCCTCGCGCAGCGCCTGGTAGGCGAGCGCATCGTCGTCGGGCCGCGTCACCTTCAGCCGTGCGGCGTAGCTGCGCTTGATCAACGCGTGCTCGTCGGTGGGCTCCGCCAGCCCCAGCACCTGCCAATCCTCCATCGTGGCCTCGCCGGTCAGAAGCGGAAGCCGCCGTCGATGCTGTCCAGCGCCTGCCGGAGCTGCTGGCGCGCGGTGCGCACCGTGCGCGCGTCCTGCGTGTCCAACGCCGCCTCGAACTGCGCCATCCAGGCCTGCAGCGCGGTGCGCTGCTCGCCCAGCCGGTCTTCGTACAGGCGCTTCGCACGCTCCAGCAGGTAGCGGTTCTCGTCCTCGTCGCGCGGGTGGCGCTTCAGCTGCTTCAACCGTTCGAGTGCCGAGGCAATCGCTGCGGCGTCCATCTGCGTCGAGGTGTTGTGGATCAGCGTGTTGGTGATGCGGCCGCTGGCGGTCTCGCGTGCGTCGACGTCGAGCAGGCCGTTCGCGTCGTAGGTGAAGCGCACCTCCAGCGTCGCCGTGCCGGCCGGGCGGGGCGGCACGTCGACATCGAGCACGCCCAGCGCGAGGTTCTCGGAACCGACCGGCGATTCGCCCTGGCGGATGTCGATGCGGATGCTCTTCTGGTTGTCGACCACCGTCGAGTAGATGCCCGTGCGCGACACCGGCACCGGCGTGTTGCGCTCGATGATCGGCGAGAAGCGGTCGGCCACCAGCGCGTCGCCGACCTGCTGCGACGCGACGATGCCCAGCGAGTACGGCATCACGTCGGTCAGCACCACCTCTGACAGCGCCGCGTCGCGCGCCTTCAGCCCGGCCTGCACCGCCGCGCCTTGCGCGATCGCGAGGTCGGGGTCGATGGTGCGCAGCGGCAGGCGCTGGAACAGCCGCGTCGTCAGCTGGCGGATCATCGGCATGCGCGTCGCGCCGCCGACCAGCACCACCTCGTCGAGCCCGGCAGCGTCGATCTTCGCGTCGTACAGCGCGCGCTCGATCGGGCGGCGCAGGCGCTGCAGCAGCTCGGCGCTCGCGGATTCGAAATCCGCCCGCGTGATCGCGCACTCGATGCGCCGGCCCTGGTGCACCAGCGACATCACGGTGCTGTCGGCATCGCTCAGGTTGCGCTTGGCCTGCTCGGCGGCACGCCACCAGGCGCCGCCCTGCATCAGCGCCTCGCGCTCGGCGGGCTTCAGTCCGTCGCAGCGCTCGATGAACAGGCGGCCCAGCGCCTGCACGAAATCCTCGCCGCCGAGCCGCGTGTCGCCGGCGCTCGCGCGCACCTCGACGACGCCGTCGAAATACTCCAGCACCGAGACGTCGAAGGTGCCGCCGCCCAGGTCGAAGATCAGGAAGCTGCTGTGGTCGGTGCGCTCCTGCAGGCCGTAGGCCAGGCCGGCGGCGGTCGGCTCGTTGAGCAGCCGCTCCACCGTCAGCCCGGCCAGTTCGCCGGCGGTGCGGGTGGCACGCCGCTGCGCCTCGTTGAAGTACGCCGGCACGGTGATCACGGCCTCGGTCACCGGCGCGCCGAGCAGCGCCTCGGCATCGGCCTTCAGCGATTGCAGCACCAGCGCCGACAGTTCCTCGGGCCGGAAGTCGCGCGTGCCGAGCCGCAGCTTGCGGTCGCTGCCCATCCAGCGCTTGAAGCCCTGCGCGGTGCGGTCGGGGTGGGTGCTGACGCGCTCGCGGGCCGCCAGGCCGACCAGCGTGCGGCCCTCGTCGTCGAGGCTGACCGCCGACGGCGTGGAGAAGTCGCCGTGCACGTTGCGCACCAGCTGCGGCCGCCCGTCCTGGAAGATGCCGATCAGGCTGTTGGTCGTGCCGAGGTCGATGCCGACGATCATGGTGCGCGGCGCGGGGCACCCGCGCAAATCGGAAGGCGCCGAGGATATCAGCGCGCGCGGTCGAGCCAGATGCCGATGCCTTGCGCGTTCAGCTCCAGGTCCATCGCGAGCAGCGCCAGCGCGTCGTCGCGCGGCACGGTGCTGCCCAGGTGCTGCAGCCGTGCCGTGTAGAGCGCCGCGAGGCCGGCCATCAGCGCGGGGTGGCGTTCGGCCGCCGGCAGCGGGCGCAGCCGCTCGCCGAGCGCGACGATCTCGTCGACCTGCGCAAGCATCATCTCGCCGAGCCGTGGCACGCCCTCGACGCAGCCGTAGTGCGTGAGGTAGAGCCGCTCGGGGTGGTAGCCGAGCATGCGCTGCACCGAGTGCTTCAGCGCCTCGGGCTCGAACTGCACCGGCGTCGTGGTCGGCAGCAGCCACGGGCCCTGYGCGGTGTCGAACTCGCGGTAGCTCAGGCCGAAGGTGTCGCCGGTGAAGAAACCGCGGCTGCGCTCGTCCCAGATGCAGTGGTGGTGGCGGGCATGCCCCGGCGTGTCGATCAGCACCAGCGGCCGGCCGGCGAGTTCGACGACCATGCCGTCATGGCTCTCGACGACGCGCCCGGCCGGCACCGGCACCACCTCGCCATAGGCTCGCGTCACCTCCTGCGCGCCGTACACCGCGCGGGCGCCGTTCAGCAGCGCGAGCGGCTCGATCATGTGGCGTGCGCCGCGCGGGTGGGCCAGCAGCTTCGCGTCGGGCAGCGCCTGCATCAGCGCACCGGCGCCGCCGGCATGGTCGAGGTGCACGTGGGTGACGATGACCCAGTCGACAGCGCTGCGCTGCAGCCCGGCCGCCTCGACGGCTGCCAGCAGCCGCGGCAGCGAGTGCGTGGTGCCGGTGTCGATGAACGCGCCGCGGCCGTTCTCGACCACCAGGTAGCAGGCATCGAAGGCCGGGCGGTGGAAGCCGGTGTCGATGGTGTGGATGCCGAAAGCAGGGGTATCGACCATGATCGCCATTCTCCTACGGCGAACTCGGAACGGGCCGACAGCCGGCGCGCGAGGCGGCTCCCAGACTGGAAGCCTCATTGGTCCCTGAAGAGGAGTCCGCGATGAAACTGCTCACACGATTCACCACCCGGCGATTCACCACGCTGCTGATCGCCGGTGCGGTCTGCGGCTTGGCCGCCACCGCTGCGCACGCCCGTTCGGACGCATCGTTCATGAAGGAAGCCGCGCAGGCCGGCAGCGCCGAGATCGAGGCCAGCAAGCTGGCGCAGACCAAGGCGCAGCGCACCGACGTGAAGACCTTCGCGCAGACGATGATCGACGACCACACGAAGGTGGCCGACGAGCTGAAGGCGCTCGCCGCGAGCAAGAAGGTCGAGCTGCCGACCGGCCCGTCGATCACGCAGAAGGGCGAGCTGAAGCTGATCGACGCCGGCGCCGATGCGAAGTTCGACGAGCGCTATGTGAAGGCCTTCGGCGTGAAGGCGCACGAGGACGCGGTCAAGCTGTTCGAGCAGGCGGCGRAGGAAGCCCAGGATGCCGACGTGAAGGCCTTCGCGCAGAAGACCTTGCCGGGGCTGCAGCACCACCTGGAGATGGCTCGCTCGTTGTCGAGCAAGCCCTGAAGAACGTCACTGCGTGGCGACCGCTTCGACCTGGATGCGCAGCGTCACATCCATGTTGAAGTGCCAGTCCTTGCCGGCGTCGATGCCGAACTGGTCGCGCTGGATCGTCGTGATCGCGTCGGCGCCGCACATGTCGCGCTTGAGCATCGGGTGCGGGATGCACTTGAGCCAGTTCAGCTTCAGGGTCACCGGCCTGGTCACGCCATGCAGCGTCAGCTCGCCGGCCACTTCGGTCGGCACGCCGCCGACCACCTTGTCGAACTTGCCCCTGTAGGTGGCCTTCGGGAATTTCTTGACGTCGAACAGCTCCTTGCCCTGGGCCACCTTGTTCAGCGCGTCCTGCCCGAAGTCGGCACTGGCCGGCAGCACGGTGATCTCCAGGTCGCCGCTGCCGGTGGCCTTGTCGTAGTGCGCCGTGCCGCTGCTCTTGTTGAACTTGCCGCGCCACACCGAGATGCCCATGTGGTCGGCCTCGAAGCTCGGGAAGGTGTGGTCGGGATCGATCTTGTAGGTGACCGGGGCGGCGTGGGCGGTGGCGGCGATCAGCAGGCCGGCGAAGGACAGGGCAAGGCGCATGGAGGTTCTCCTGGAGGTGGGTTGAGGTGAACGGCACCGCGATTCTCGGTGCCTTCTTCCTCACGACGAACCAGCCCTCCAGGAATCGACACTCAGTCGCCTTCGATGTGCGCGCTCTTCACCACCTCGCCCCAGCGCACCAGTTCGTTGCGTGCCAGGTCACCCAGGGCCGTCGGCGCCAGGTAATCGGCCGTCGCCCCTTGTTCGGCGGCCTTCTGCTTGAAGGCCGGCGTCGCCATCACCTGCGCGATCGTGCGCGTCAGCTTGTCGACCACCGCGGCCGGCGTGCGGGCCGGTGCGAACACCGCGAACCACGAGGTCGCGTCCAGCCCGGGCAGGCC
>NZ_JBFUFP010000053.1:0-13563 GCF_056403375.1 Rhizobacter sp. P2_H2 | reverse complement strand
CGCGCGGCGCGCGGGATGCCGCGCAGCCACAGGCCGATCCACACGTTGCGGAACACCGACAGCCGCATCAGGAAGGGCTGCTGGAACAGCATGGCGGCGCGCGGCAGCCGGCCCTCGGGCTGCAGCGGCGCGCGCGCCACGACGCCGGCATGCGGAACCAGGCCCTGCAGCAGCCGCAGCAGCGTGGTCTTGCCCGACCCGTTGGCGCCGACCAGCACCAGGCGTTCGCCGCGCGCGAGCGTCAGCGTGACATCGCGCAATGCGGTGAAGTCGCCGAACGCGACGCTCACCCGTTGCAGCGCGATCAGCGGCTGGGACGCGGCATGGGCGGCCACCGGCGCGTCGCGCCCGGCGACCGGCGCCTGCTCCGCTCGCAACGGTGGCGCCGCAGGCAGCGCCCGCGTGCGCGCGCCCCACCACTGCAGCAGCATGATCACGCCGTTGACCACGCCGACGATGCCGAGCAGCACCAGGCCCAGGCCGAGCGCCAGCGCGAGGTCGCCCTTGCTGGTCTCGAGCGCGATCGCGGTGGTCATCACGCGCGTGACGCCGGCGACGTTGCCGCCGACGATCATCACCGCGCCGACCTCCGCGACCGCGCGGCCGAACGCGGTCAGCAGCACCGTCGCGACGCCCAGCCGCTCGTGCACCAGCATCAGCAGTGCGCAGGCGAGCGGCCCCGCGCCGAGCGAGCGCAGCTGGTCGCCGCCTTCATCGAGTGCCGCCAGGACCAGCCGGCGCGACAGCGCGGCGATCAACGGCGTGACGAGCACGCTCTGCGCCACCACCATGGCCGTCGGCGTGAACAGCAGCCCCCACGGCCCGAGCGGCCCCGCCCGCGAGAGCAGCAGGTAGACCAGCAGCCCCACGACGACGGCCGGCAACGCGAGCAGGGTGTTGACCGCCCAGACGAACACGCCGTGGCCGGGGAAGCGCGCGACGGCCAGCCAGGCACCGAGCAGCAGGCCCGCCACCGACCCGACCCCCACCGCGATGCCGCTCACCTGCAGCGACAGCATCGCGATGCGCCACAGCTCGGCGTCGCCGCCGGCGATCAACGTCCACGCGAGCCGCCAGCTGTCGGCGAAGGTGCTCATCCGCCAGGGACGTCAGTTCGCATCCGGAAAGAAGAGCGGCCGGCCTTCGATCTGGTAGCTGCCGATGGCGGCCTGGCCCGCCGGCGAGACCAGCCAGTCGACGAAGCGCTGCGCGAGCTCCTTCTTCACCTGCGGATGCTTCGCCGGGTTGACCAGCATCACGCCGTACTGGTTGAAGAGCCGCCTGTCGCCTTCGACGAGGATGGCCAGGTCGCCCCGGTTCCTGAACGCGAGCCAGGTGCCGCGATCGGTCAGCACGTAGCCGTTGATCGACGCCCCCATGTTCAGCGCCGGCCCCATGCCGCAGCCGCATTCGCGGTAGACGGCCGGCCTGGCGGCAGCCGGGTCGAGCCCCGCCAGCTTCCACAGCCGCAGCTCGGCGCTGTGCGTGCCGCTGCGGTCGCCGCGCGAGACGAAGGGCTGGCCGCCGGCGGCCACCTTGCCCATGCCGGCGACGATGTCGGCGCCGCGCGCGCCGGCCGGGTCCGGCTTCGGGCCGACCAGCACGAAGTCGTTGTACATGACCGGAAAGCGTTTCTCGCTCCAGCCCTCGGCGACGAATTTTTCCTCGGCCGGCGTGTCGTGCACGAACACCACGTCGGCATCGCCGCGCCGGCCGATGTCGAGCGCCTGGCCGGTGCCGACGGCAACGACGCGCACCTCGATGCCGCTGGCGCGGGTGAACGCCGGCAGCAGGTGCTTGAAGAGGCCCGATTGCTCGGTCGACGTGGTCGAGGCCACGACGATGAACTTCTCCTGCGCGCCGGCCGCCTGCGCAAGCAGCACGGCGCAGCCGGCCAGGAGCAAGGCGGCGACGGCACGGCGAGACGGCTTCATGTCATGAACGCTGGAGTCGATCGGAAGACCCCATCATCGCGGATATTCAGCGCGTGCGGCGCTCGCGCCAGAGCAGCATCAACCCTGAGATCAGGAAGTAGACCGCCCCCACCGCGGCATACCCCGCCAGGTTCTGCAGCATCGGCGCCGGGCCGCTCGCCTGCTTGACGAAGAACGTGCCGGCCAGCGCCGACTGCGCGCCGCTCAGCACCATCGCCCACTGCGCACCCTGGTGCTTCCAGCGGCGCACCGCGGTGCCCAGTTGGAGCAGGCCCGAGAGCACGGCCCAGACGCCGAACACGACGAAGACCGCGGGCATGCCCTGCTGCACCGCCACCGCCATCGCGGCGGTCGTCGCGGCGCTGACCAGCACGTTGATCATCTGCGTCGCGTTGGCCGACATGCCGCCCGATTGCCGGGCGTCGAGCGCGTTCGCCAGCGCGTCCCATGCGGGGTACAGCACGAGCAGCACGCTCGCGACGACGGGCGATGCTGGCGCCGCCGCGAAGGCGAGCGCCACCCACGCGATCGAGAAGGCGGCGCGCGTGAGGTAGAGCGTTCTCAACCAGGTCGAGTTCGTGGCAAGGGAGGTGGCAGTCGTCATGGCGTGATCTCGGTGGAAAGCGGATCAAGCCAGTCTGCGGCGAGCGGCCGGCCGGCGGAATCGGACGATTGACCGATGCCGGCGCCGCCCCCGGACGGACAGCGCCGGCTCACAACGTGTTTCCATCTTGTCATTCCCGGCATCCCGCCAGGAAGGTTCCGTCAAGACTCCAGCCAGGCCTCGACCTATGGTCATGCCTCCATCAAGCCACCTGGAGGAGCAGCATCTTGTCGACCCCCGAAACCCATCGCGTCTGCAGCCCGGCGCTGTGGCTCGTCACCGTGGCCACGGCCCTCCTCGCGGCATGCGGCGGCACGTCCGAACTCGATCGATCCGGCGCCGAGGCCAGCGCCGACGACAGCGCGAGCGCCGAGGCGCAAGCCGTGCGCGCCGTCAGCAACGTGCCCACCGGCTTTGCGGCCGGCGTCACCGGCGGCGCCGGCGGCAACACGTTCCGCGTGAGCACGGTCGCCGACCTGAAGCGCGAGCTCTGCCGCACCAGCAACGGCAACGGCTGCACCGACACCGAGCCGCGCATCATCGAGGTGGCGTCCGTCATCGACCTGACCGACAGCGAGGGCAGCGCCTCGGCACCGGGCTGCTTCGCGACCAGCGTGTGCAGCGGCGCCACGCAGAAGAGCGAGATCACGCTGAATGTCCAGGACTGGCAGAAGAGCTACTGCACCGGCAAGCAGACGAGCGCCTACAAGTACAAGGTGGCCGGCACCGCCGCCCTGCTGATCGGCTCGAACAAGACCCTGATCGGCGTGGGCGCCAACGCCGGCCTCAAGGGCAAGGGCGTGATCCTGCAGGGCGGCGTCAGCAACATCATCATCCGCAACCTGTCGTTCACGGACATCAACGAGGGCATGGTCTGGGGCGGCGACGGCCTGTCCATCCCCGCGGCCACCAAGGTGTGGGTCGACCACAACCGCTTCGCGCGCATCGGCCGCCAGTTCATCGTCCTCGGCAACGGCGACGCCACGGCGACGATCGACGGCATCACCCTCTCCAACAACGAGCTCGACGGCCGGTCGGCGTGGTCGGCGCGCTGCACCGGCAACCACTACTGGAACCTGCTGGCCTACGGCAACGGCAGGATCACCATCGCCAACAACTACCTGCACCACTTCGACGGTCGCGCCCCGCGCTTCAACTCCGCCGGCAGCGGTGCGCTGGTGCACATCGTCAACAACTACTTCGAGACCGGCGGCTGGCATGCGCTCGACTACGAGGGAGCCAACACGCGCGTGCTGATGGAGGGCAACCACTTCAGGAACGTCTCGATGCCGGTGCTCACCGATGCCACCGGCAACGGCCAGCTGTTCGGCGTGTACGGGCAGACYTCGGCCACCAAGGCCACCTGCATTGCCGCGATCGGGCGACCCTGCAACCCGAACATCGCGAGCCCCGCACCGGCCACCGACAAGCTCGTGCAGGACTCGGCCGTGCTGACCGCGTTCAAGCCCCTCGCGGGTGGATTGATCAAGCCGATCTCGGCCAACGACGTGCCCGACACGGTCAAGGCCCATGCCGGGGTCGGGAAGATCTGAGCGATCAGCAGGTGTCACCCTGGCGGGTGATCCAGCACGGGTACGGTGGGTTCGCTCTCCAGCGGGGCGGCAGGCCTGCGGTGACCTGGGTGTTCCTCGTGTCCGTCGTGTAGACGAAGCCCTGCGTCACGCCGCTGCCCTGGGCGGTGAGGAAGTAGGCGGTGGCCGTGACCTGCAGGCATTGCACGTGGAAGGTCCCGGCCCCGCCGGCCGGGATGGTGTCGCAGGGGCTGACGACGTCCTCGCTGACGGTCAGGTAGGTGTGGTGGTGCCGGTGGTACAGCTCCAGGCGCGCGCGCAGGCCGGCCAGCGCAGTCGTGCCGTCGACCAGCTTGTCGCGAAGGATGGAGTCGTTGCAGCCGTACAGCGCCATCGCGGCGAGGATCGACACGATCGCCATCCCGATCAGCGCGAGGCAACGCCGCCGGACGACGCGCTCGTCTGCGACGCATTCATCGGGATGACGGGGTCGTCGGCAGATCCTCGTCAACACGCTTGCAAGGGGGCGTGTCCCGGCGCCGCCGTCGCGCCGTGGCGCAGGAGCGCCTGCATCAGGCGCAGGCGCAGGATGGTCAGGCCCGTGCTCCGGCCGGCGAAGCCGATCGCCTCCAGCTGGGTCAGCGCGCCCTGCAGCACGCCGATGGGCAACCGGTGGGCGGCGGCGCGATCCTTGTAGCGCAGCGTGTTCTCGATCACGCTCAGGTGGATCAGCGTGCGCCGGGCCCCTGGATGCCGGGTCAGCAACTCGCTCAGGTCGTCGGCGATGCGTTCGAGCGTCGGGCCCGCCAGCTCATCCAGCCAGCCTGGCAGCAGCGGGTACGGGTCGTTGATGCGGGACGAAAGCATGGTGCGTGCACCTCATGAAGAAGCAGGTCGGCATCGATCGGGGCGGGCGGCCGGTCAGCGCGCCACTTCGCCATCGAGCAGGGCGACGAAGCGGTAGCCGACGCGCGGGTAGGTGCGGATCACCTGGCCGATGCCGGGCTCCCCCTCGCGCAGGGCCTGGCGGATGCGCATCACCGCCGCGGCCAGCGAACCGGGCTGGACGATCTGGTGGCCCCAGACCTCGTCCAGCAGTTCGTTCGTGGTGCRCACCCGGGCCCGGCTTTCGATGAGGATCACCAGCAGGTCGAAGGGCCGCGGCTGCAACGCGCGCAGCTGGCCATCGACCAGGACCTCGCGCGACGCGGTCCGGACCTCGCAGCGGCCGAAACGCAGGACGGAGGGAAGCGCCGGCGCGATGACGGAATCTTCGTCCCGGACCCCCCAGGCAGCGGCGTCGGATCGATCTCGTGGTGATGGATGGATGTACATATGCCCTTGCGGTGTAGTGTCAACATCAAATCGTGTAGACATTAATCTACAAGAAATCGACAACGGTCGACGGGTAAATTCTCACAAGATGATCAATTCCGGTGCAATCGGGCCGGGGACCAGCCAAAAGCCGGGCATCCTGTAGACTGATCACTACACTAGGGCACCGTCCCGGTGGCCCCCATGTCTGCACACACCCCCGTCGCCGTCCCCATCCGCGTCTTCATCGCCGACGACCACGCCCTCGTGCGCGAAGGCCTGCGCAAGATGCTCGAGCTCGACGAGGGGCTGGCCTTGGCCGGCCAGGGCGCGTCGGCGGCCGAGGTGCTGGCCGGTGTCGACGCCGGGGGAATCGACCTGCTGCTGCTCGACCTGCTGATGCCCGGTTGCACCGGGGTCGACCTGATCGAGCGCGTCGTCGCGGCCCATCCGCAGCTGCCGGTGCTGGTGCTGACGATGCATGCCGATCCGCACATCGCCCGCCGCGCGTTGAAGGCCGGCGCCCTCGGCTACCTGACGAAGGACGTCTCGCCCGAGCAACTGCTGGATGCGATCCACCGCGTGGCGGCCGGGCGCGGCTATGTCGATCCGTCGCTGAGCAGCGAGATGCTGCGCGCCGAGCAGGCGCAGGACGAGCCGATGGCCTTGCTGTCGGCACGTGAGCGCCAGGTGCTGATCGCGCTGGTGAAGGGCCGGGCCCCGACCGACATTGCCAACGAGCTGAACCTGGCCCCGAACACCGTCAGCACCTACAAGGCCCGGCTGATGGAAAAGCTGAATCAGGACTCGCTGAGCGACCTGGTGCGCTACGCGCTGAGGCATGGCCTGGTGGATTGAGCGCGGCCTGGCGGCATTCGCCGCGCTGCTGCTCGCGTGCAGCGGCCCCGCGCAGGCGCAGCATGCGGTCTTCGAGGCCTATCAACAGTCGGACGGGCTGACCAACATGGCGGTCGGCTGCCTGACGCAGGCCGCTGACGGCACCCTCTGGCTGTGCACCGAGAACGGCCTGTTCCGCTTCGACGGCTTCCGCATCCACCGCGAGCCGATGGCCCCGGGCGCGCAGCGGTCCATGGTCTACGCGGCCCGGGCCGATGCCCGCGGCGGACTCTGGGTGGCGACCGATGTCGGCCTGTTCCTGCGCCGCGAGAAGGATGGCGTGGCGCAGTGGTCGGCCGTCACGCAACCCGGCGGCAAGCCGATCGGCATCGAGCCCGGCCAGCGCCTCGACATCGACGCGCACGGCACCGTGCTGGCCATCGACCGCGACAGCCGGATCTGGTCGATCGACGCCCCCTTGCCCGGCGCTGCGCCGGTCGCGCGGCAGCTGCAGTTGCCGGCGTTCCCCGCCCCGCCGGGCGAGCTGGATGCCGATTCCGGACCGCTGCGCGCCGGCCGCGGGGCCCTGTGGTTCGGCTGTGGCCGGGGGCTGTGCGAATGGCGCGACGGCACGCTGCGCCGGTGGGGCGAGGCCGAGGGCCTGCCGGCCCGCATGTGGGGCAACCTGGTGATCGGGCGCGACGGCAGTGTCTGGGCGCGCAGCCGCGACCGGCTGGCCCGGCTGCCGCCGGCGCAGCAGCGCTTCAGCGCCATCGAGGCCCCGTTGGCACAACGGCTGCCGGCCACCGCGGCGCTGGCCGAGGACCCGGCGGGCGGCATCCTGACCGCCACCGATGTGGGCATCGCACGCTGGGATGGTCAGCGCTGGCGGGAATGGACACCGGCGCAGGGCTTGCCGGAGACGCTGATCCGCTCGCTGTTCTTCGACGCGGAAGGCAGCTTCTGGCTGGGCACGTCCGGCCGCGGCCTGCACTGCTGGATCGGCTACCTGAACGTCGAGCACTGGACCCCGGCCCTCGGGCTGCCGGCGCCCGCCACGTTCACCTTCGCGCGCGATGGCAGCGGGCGGCTGTGGGCCGGCACGGCCCGCGGTGCCGCGTGGCTGGACGAGAGCACGGCCCGGTTCCGGCCGCTGCCGGCGGCGACAGGCCACCCGGCCAGTGCGGTCAGCGCCCTCGCCGTCGATGCGAGCGGCGACCTGTGGTGGGTGGAAACGGGCCGCGTCATGCGGCTGAAGGCCGGCACGGCCCAGGCCGCGGTGATCTTCGACGATCCGTCGCTCTCCGTCGTGATGCAGGGCCGGCAAGGGGGCATCTACCTGACCGGGCGCAACGGCGTCGACCGCGTCGTCGCCTCGGCGTCGGGCCCGCGGCGACAGCCCGTTGCCAGCGGGCTGCCGGACCAGGATTTCGTGAGCGAAGTCGCCTTCCCGGCGGAGGGGGTCGCGACCAGCGCGGTCGAATGGTTCATCAGCGGGCACCGCGCCTACCGCCCCGTCGACGGCCGCTGGATGCCGATGCGCGACGCGCAGGGCGAGCCGGTCGAGGTCTACGGCCGCGCAGCGTTCGTCGACGCCACGGACTTCTGGGCCTTCGACAGCCACGGCCTCTCGGTCTACGCCGTGGACGCCGCGGGCACCGCCCGGTTCACCCGCCGGTTCGACCTGGCCCGGTTCGGGAACCCGACCGAGTACTTTCTTCGCACCGGGTCCGACGGGCGGGTCTGGTTCGGCACCGACCGGGGCGTGTTCGTGTTCGACGGCAGCCGCTGGTGGCACATCGATCACTCGAACGGGCTGCTGTGGGACGACATCGACGACGGCGCGGTGCTGCTCGAACCCGATGGCACCGCGTGGATCGGCAGCAGTGCCGGGGTCACCCGCATCCGCGCGCCGGCCGCCGAACCGGCACCGCCCGTGCTGCGCCTCAAGGCCGTGGCGTTCGGCGACCAGACCGCTGCAGTGGTGCCGGAGCAGATCGACTGGAACGACCGCCATCTGCAGTTCACGCTGGGGACACCGAACATCGGCCGCAGCCGCATGCTGCACCTCGAATACCGCCTGCACGACAACGCGCCCTGGCAGGCCATCGCCGGGAACGTCGTGACGATCGAGTCGGCGGAGGACGGAACCCAGGTGCTGGAGGTGCGTGCAGCCTACCGGTTGCCGCTCGTCGAGGCCGGCCCGCCCCTGCAGATCCCCTTCACCATCGCGCCGCCCTGGTGGCTGTCGACGCCTGCCAAGCTGGCCGCCGCGGCCGGCCTGGGGCTGCTGTGGTGGCTCAGCACCTGGGCGACGGGCCGGCGCCAGCGGGCCGAACGCCATCGGTTGGAGCATGCGGTGACCGAGCGCACGGCCGAGCTCGAGGTGTCGCGCCAGGCGCTGCGCCGGCTCGGCGAACACAACACGCGCGCGCTGGAGGATGAGCGCAAGCGCATCGCGCGCGAACTGCACGACGAGATGGGCCAGCAGCTGGCCGCCCTGCGCATGGAGGCCTCCGTGCTGCGCGCCCGCGCGCGCGGCGAGCAGCCGCCGGCGCAGGCGCAGTACCAGGTGCTGCTCGATCGCATCGACAACCTGGCCGGCGGCGTGCGTGCGCTCGTGAAGCAACTGCGCCCGCCCGCCCTCGACGGCGGACTGGCTGCCGCGCTGGAATGGCTGGCCGCGGAGTTCACCCAGGCCACCGGCCTGCCGTGCCGGCTGCAGGTCGATGCCGAGGCGGACCGGCTCGCTCCCGACATCGCGACCCAGGTGTTCCGCGTCGCCCAGGAATCGCTCACGAATGTGCGCCGGCATGCCCATGCCGCGCGGGTGGACCTCGCGTTGCAGCGCAACGACGGCCACTGGCTGCTGGCGATTGCCGACGACGGCGCCGGCTTCGACCCGTCGCACGAGCGCAGCGGGCACGGCCTGCTCGGCATGGAGGAACGCGCCCGCCTGCTTGGCGGCACGCTCGACATCGCCGGCCGGCCCGGCAGCGGCACGACCGTGCGCCTGCACTTCGAGGACCCGGCCGCCGTCCGCATCTGAACCTGCGCCGCCGACTTGTTCACACTCGCCCGCTCAGGCTCGCGCCGGCCCTGCCGATAGTCCCGGTACATCGCGCGCTGGCAAATTGGCAAATGCAAGCGCAGCAAGCGCGGCCAGCGCGAACCAGGCTCCACGGAGCAGGAGAGGTCATCTTGAAAGCTGTGGCAAACCTGAGAATCGGCACCCGCCTCACCGCGGCCTTCGCGCTGGTCATCGGCCTGCTGGTCGTCGTTGCAGCCATCGGCTACACGCAGATCGGCGCCGTCAACGCGAACACCGAGACCATCCTCCATGACCGGTACGCCAAGGTGGCGCTGGCGCAGACCATCGAGAACGAGGTCAACAAGCAGCTGCGTGCGATCCGCACGGCACTGATCACCACCGACCCCGCCGTTGCCCGGGAGGAGCTGCACAAGGTCGAGCAGTCGGCGCCGATCGTGGCGAACGCCATCGATCGCCTCAAGGCGTCGGTCCACTCGGAGAAGGGCGTGGCAGCGCTGCTGCACCTCACCGAGAGCCGTGCGAAGTTCAAGGAACGCGAAGCCGGGTTCGTCGAGCTGATCAAGGCCGGCAAGGCCGACGAGGCACGCCAGCAGCTCGTGAGCGTCATCCTGCCGCTGCAGAAGGACTACCTGGAGGCGATCGAGGCGTTCTCCACGAGCCAGGTGGACGGGATGGAGCAGTTCGGCATCGAGGCGTCCGGCATCGCCGGCACGGCCAAGCTGCTGATGATCGGCCTGACGGTCGTCGCCGTCGCGCTGGCCAGCGGCATCGCCGTCGTGCTGACCCGCTCGATCACGGTGCCCATCGCCGAAGCCGTGCGCGTGGCGCAGACGGTCGCCTCCGGAGACCTCACCTCGCAGATCACGGTCGAGCGCACGGACGAGACCGGTCAGCTGCTGGCCGCGCTGAAGGCGATGAACGAATCCCTGGTCGGCATCGTCGGCCAGGTCCGCCAGAGCAGCGACTCGATCGCCACCGGCTCGAGCCAGATCGCCACCGGCAACGCGGACCTGTCGCACCGGACCGAGGAACAGGCCGCCAACCTGCAGCAGACCGCGTCGTCGATGGAGGAGATCACCGCGACGGTGAAGAGCAGTTCCGATGCCGCACGCACGGCGACCTCGCTGGCGGCCTCGRCGAGCGCCGTGGCCACCAAGGGCGGCACGGTCGTGTCGCACGTGGTCTCGACGATGAACGACATCAGCGCGAGCTCCCGCAAGATCGCCGACATCACCGGCGTGATCGACGGCATCGCCTTCCAGACCAACATCCTGGCCCTGAATGCCGCGGTGGAGGCGTCCCGGGCCGGCGAGCAAGGGCGCGGTTTTGCGGTGGTCGCCGGCGAGGTGCGCTCGCTCGCGCAGCGTTCGGCAACGGCCGCGAAGGAAATCAAGGCACTGATCGGCGAGAGCGTCGGCCTGGTGGAAACCGGTGCGGGACTGGTGGCCGACGCYGGCACGACGATGCGCGACATCGTCAGCTCGGTCCAGCGCGTGGCCCAGCTGATCTCCGAGATCGGCACCGCGGCCGAACAGCAGTCGATGGGCATCAACCAGGTCAGCCATGCCGTGACCCAGCTCGACCAGGTGACGCAGCAGAACAGCGCACTCGTCGAGGAATCGGCTGCGGCCGCGGACAGTCTTCGCGTCCAGGCGCAACGCCTGACGGAAGTGGTCGGCGCCTTCCGGCTTCGACCCGCACTCGCGGCCTGAGGGCTGCCGGCACGCATCGAATATCGAATGGCATCCATCGCCTGATCGACAGGGTGCGTTGCAGCGCCCGCGAGCACAAACTGTTGCCGGACACCTCATCCGGTCAAGGTTGTTTCCAGTTGTTTCTGTCGTGAAATGCGTCCTCTTCGGAGCGACGCCGTGCGCTTGCGGGCTCCGCAGGACACACGGAGCGGAACCGGTTCCGCTGCATCGACGTTGGCATCAAACCTGCGCATCAATTCCTGCATGCACCCGGCACTGAGGATTGATGAAGTTCTCGGGCGCCGCAGCACCCAGCCAACGGACACGATCAAAGGACCTGTCAGCATGAAGCACCCGATTCCCGAGGGGCAGAGCCGGCCGCGCGCAGCGCTGGTGGCACTGAGCTCCCTCTTCCTCGCAGCGGCCGTCCTCAGCGGATGCGGCGGCAAGGACGCGGATTCCGCCGCGGCACCGAGCCCCGACGTCGGCGCCCCCGGGCAGCCGCCGGCGCAATCGCCGGCCCCGCCGCCCGTGGTCGGCGGCAATGACCCCACTCCGCCCAACGAAGTGCCGACGACCCCGGCACCGCCCCCGTCGATCCCGTCCGGCAATGCGCCCGCCGCGCCGGCACCGACGCCCGCGCAGCAACTGCCCTCCGGCGTCGACATGAGCAAGCCCGGCGTCGCGGTCGTGCCGGTCAAGGCCACCGCATCGAGCGCCAAYGGCGGCAACACCGCCGACAAGGCCATCGACGGCAASGCCRCCCAGRACAGCCGCTGGGAAAGCTCSCAGTCSGAYACCAACTGGCTGCAGTTCGACTTCGGCGCCAAGACCCAGATCGGCTACCTGAAGCTGGTGTGGGAAGCCGCGTACGCCAAGGAATACGCGATCCTCGTCTCCGACGACGGCGACACCTGGTACCAGCTGCGCTACGTGGCCGACGGCAAGGGCGGCACCGAAGAGTTCTACAACCTGAACGCCAAYGTGCGCTACGTGCGCATCAACGGCGTCAAGCGCGCCACCGGCTACGGCTACTCGATCATCGAGGCGAGCTTCAAGTCGCCGGGCAGCGACAACACGCTCGGCTCCACCGTCGCGACCTCGGTGTTCCCGCACCCGGCCAACGGCGCCAACCTGATCCCGCCGGCGGCCCAGCAGGCGCCGATCGACACCATCCAGTTCTCGCTGCCGGACGGCACGCTGGTGACCCGCTTCGGTTTCGTCGGCCGCCCGCGCCACGCCCGTGAGCGCGGCGAGGCCTGGAACGAAGTCGGCTACGGCCCGAACGACACCGTCGACGCCAACGGCAAGCCGCAGGACAAGGGCATCGGCGTCTACCTGAACTTCGTCGCGAACTACTTCAAGAACCGCACCTGGGGCACGGAGTTCATCGACAACAGCAAGGTGAAGGGCGTCACCAAGCCGACGCTGGTCGTCAACCAGTATTTCCAGGAAGCGCAGCGCGGCGGCGGCCATTCGTTCTTCCGCCGCTTCGACAACGCCGGCGTCACCGACTACGGCTGGATGTCGCCGGGCGACCTGCTGGACGACACCACCTACACCGACGGCTTCGTCGACAAGACCTCGTGCCCGGTCGTGCCGAAGCCGCCGCAGACCGCGCTGGCCAAGCCGACCAGCGGCTACATGAACGTGATCGGTGCCAACGACGGTTGCAGCGTGGTGCTCAGCGAGTACCCCGGCTACAACTCGCTGGTGGCGGACGCCAACGGCGTGATGGTGGGCAACGGCCCGCACGTCGACGGCCGCCCGCTGAGGGCCGGCGACGTGATGGAGTTCACCGGCTCGTTCTTCTCGTCGCGCAAGGCGATGGACGACGTGAAGGACAGCGGCAACTTCCGCTACTACACCAACGAAGTCACCTACGTGATGGGCGAGGGCCTGCGCCCCTGGTACGGCGTGCAGCCGCGCCTGATGAACGCCCCGATCCCGGAAGCGGCACTGCAGGGCGGCCTCGGCTCGACCTCGTACGACTACTCGGACAACAGCCCGCTGATGTTCCAGCAGCCGCACAACAACATCGGCATGCAGAACATGCAGCGCTTCGTGGAGGGCCGCCGCTGGTTCCACACCAGCATGCAGACCGGTGAGCACACCGAGAACGGCAACGACACGAACACCGCCGCGATCGGCCTGCAAGGCCCGATGTTCAACCAGTCGACCTGCTTCGGCTGCCACATCAACAACGGCCGCAGCCTGGCCCCCACCGTCGTCAACCAGAAGATCGACACGATGGCGGTGCGCACGGCAGCCGTTGACGGGAACGGGCAGCAGTTGCCGCACCCGATGTATGGCCTGGGCGCGCAGATGAACGCCAAGGGATCGACCGACGGCGTGCGTCGCGACTGGGGCACCGCGGTGCACGTCTCGGGCTTCGAGCTGAAGACCGTGAAGCTGGCCGACGGCAGCTCGGTGGAGCTGAGCAAGCCGACGATCTCGTTCGACGGCCCCACCCCGGCCGTGTTCTCGGTGCGCAGCGCGCAACCGGTGATCGGCATGGGCCTGCTCGAGGCGATCCCGGACGCCGACATCATTGCGCGTGCCAGGACGGCTCCGGATGCCGACGGCGTCCAGGGCA
>NZ_JBFUFP010000052.1:0-13667 GCF_056403375.1 Rhizobacter sp. P2_H2 | reverse complement strand
GCGCCGTAGCTGATCGCCACATAGACCTCCGCCGTTCCCGGGCGGGCGACCATGTCTTCGACCGTGAGCCTGGCGCCGCCGACCTGCCTTGAAAGCAGCGCATCGAGATCGAAGATGTTGAAGGTCGTGCCGGCCGACCTTTGCGGCGCCTGCGACAGCGTGATCGCGTGGACGCGCCCGGCTTTCCAGTCGGCGACGAACAGGACATTGCCGGGTCCGGCAGCCAGGCGGGATATCGACTTGATTTCTGCTGCCGAAGCATTCATGGCGAGACTGAGACCACAGGCAGTGGCAAGGTAAAAGGAAAGGGAAGGGGCGATGACGGAGAGACGCATGGGGAATCCTTCGTTCAACGCACGGGCGTCAAGACCGGAGCACCCTTGTTCTTCACAAGGAACACCACGAACTTCGCCGGCCGGGTCGTGCTGGCATTGCGGCCAACGACATGCACGTCGTCGGGCCCCTCGTAGAAGCTTTCACCTGCCTGCAGCGCCACGGGCTGGCCACCCTTGAGCTGCATCACGATCGAGCCCTCCAGGACGTAGACGAATGCGTGCGCGTCGTGGCGATGAACTTCGTCCGTGCTGCCGGGCGGGTAGACGACTTCCAGCATCAGGCCTTCCTTGCCCGGCAGGTCGGGGAGATCCTTGAGCGCCACCTCCTTGACCTGTGCATGCGGCGCCGCGTGCGAGTGGGGCGCGGCCAGCACGCCCAGCAGCAGCGCGCTGGCCACGGCAAGGGACTTTGCGTAGAGGGGAGGCTGCCTGTGAAGGGTGTGCTGAGTCATGGAGGCTCCTGAAGGTGTGATGGGATGGAATCGCAGCCATCGTAGGAATTGGAGTGCCGGCGCGCTAGACGCGTCGGGGGGATCGGTCTGTTGCCCGTGGGGCACCAATCGCCTGCTCAGGTCGGCGCGGCGCTGGCAGCCAGCCAGTCCTCGAAGCGGATCGCACCGAGGCGAGCGTTGTCCCCGGCTGTGAGCGACCGATCGGAGAGGAGAGCGCCGAAGTAGCGCGCGTGAACGTCCGCCACGACCTTGCGCGAATCACGCGTCGCGCGCAGGAAACGCCTGCCCAATTCGTCGAGCGGAATGGCCTCCGGGCCGCCGACTTCGACCGTGCCGTTGAGCGGCGGTGCCACTGCGAGCTCGGCGAGCGCCGCCGCCACGTCGGTCGACGCGATCGGCTGGATCAGCGCCGGCGACAGGCGGATCTCGTCGCCGACCACGCCCGCCTGGGTGATCCCGCCGACAAACTCGAAGAACTGCGTCGCACGCAGGATGGTGTAGGGGAGGGTGGACGCCTTGATGAGCCTTTCCTGCGCGACCTTCGCTCGGAAGAATCCGCAGTCGGGAAGCCGTTCACTGCCGACGATCGACAGGGCGACATGGTGGCGCACGCCGGCGGCAGCTTCTGCTGCCAGCAGGTTGCGGGTCGACGTCTCGAAGAAATCGAGGACGGCCTGGTCTTCCCAGTTCGGCGCATTCGCCACGTCGACGACCACATCGGCACCGTCGACCGCCTGGGCCAGGCCCTCGCGGGTGATGGCGTTCACGCCCGTGGCGGGCGAGGCTGCGAGCACGTCATGGCCGCGCGCCCTGAGGTTCTTCACCAGTTTCGTTCCGATGAGGCCGGTGCCTCCGATCACGACAAACTTCATGGCTTCTCTCCGATTCTTTCGACCGCAACCGTTGCCGTCGATGTGCATGGAGATTGCCTGCGCGCTCCGCGGAAGTCCTTGCCATTGCCTTGGATTTCCCTTCAGGAACGCCTGCTTGTTCGTCCAGAACGCGTTGCCGTACCATCCTCCGACGGGGGACGACACCGTGCAGTTCATGTTTGGAGACTACGTGCTCGACCCGGAGCGCCGGGAGCTTTCGCATCGCGCGCAAGTCATGCCGGTCGGGCCGCAGGTGTTCGATCTGCTACTGCATCTCGTCAGGAGCCGCGACCGCGTCGTCAGCAAGGACGACCTGCTCGCGGCGGTATGGAGTGGCCGGGTGGTCTCGGAGTCGACGATCACCAGCCACATCAACGCGGTTCGCAAGGCCATCGGCGACAGCGGCGAGGAGCAGCGCCTGGTCCGGACGATCGCCCGCAAGGGGTTCCGCTTCGTCGGCGAGGTCCAGGTCGGCGAACACGCCCCCGGCGAACCAAGGGAACTGCCGCCCGCACTCGCCCTTCCGGACAAGCCCTCGATGACCGTGCTGCCCTTCCACAACCTGAGCGGCGATCCCGAGCAGGAGTATTTCGCCGACGGCGTGGTGGAGGACATCATCGCCGCGCTGTCGCGCCTGCGCTGGCTGTTCGTCATCGCGCGCAATTCGAGCTTCACCTACAAGGGCAGGGCGGTGGACGTGAAGGAGGTCGGCCGCGAGCTGGGCGTGCGCTACGTGCTGGAAGGCAGCGTGCGCAAGACCGGCAGCAAGGTGCGCATCACCGGGCAGCTCATCGACGCGACGAGCGGCACGCATCTGTGGGCCGAGCGCTTCGAAGGCACGCTGGACGACATCTTCGAGCTGCAGGATCAAATCGCCGAAAGCGTCGTCGGCGCGATCGCGCCGCAACTCGAGCGGGCGGAAATCGAGCGAGCCAAGCGCAAGCCCACGGAAAGCCTCGACGCCTACGACTACTACCTGCGCGGCACCGCCAGGCTGCACAGCGGAACGCGCGAATCCATCGAGGCGGCACTGCCCCTGTTCTACAAGGCCGTCGAGCTCGATCCGGAATTTGCATCGGCCTATGGCATGGCGGCCTGGTGTCATTTCTGGCGCAAGGTGAACGGCTGGATGACCGATCGGCCCGCAGAGATCGCCGAGGGCACCCGCCTGGCGCGGCGGGCGGTGGAGCTCGGCCGCGACGATGCGGTCGCCCTCACGCGAGCAGGCCACGCGCTCGGGCATCTCGCCGGCGACCTCGATGGCGGCATCGCGTTGCTCGACCGGGCCGTGCTGCTCAATCCGAACCTCGCCCCCGCATGGTTCCTGGGCGGATACCTGCGCGCCCTGCACGGCGAGACGGACGCCGCGATCGAGCACCTGGCGCGTGCCGTTCGCCTGAGTCCGCTGGATCCGGAAATGTTCAGGATGCAGGCCGGCATGGCGCTGTCGCACTTCTTCGCGGGGCGCTTCGATGCCGCTTCGGCCTGGGCGGAAAAGGCCGTCGGAAATCTACCGAGTTTCCTGGCCGCGGTCAGCCTGGTGGCGGCGAGTCATGCGCTTGCCGGGCGAATGGACATGGCGAGGCAGGCGATGCAGCAGGTGCGCACGCTCGACCCGTCCCTGCGCGTCTCCAATCTCAAGGACTGGCTGCCGATTCATCGCTCGCAGGACCTGGCGCGATTCGCGGAAGGACTGCGACTGGCCGGATTGCCGGAGTGACCACGGCTGCCAGTGCGCAGTCCACACGACGTTTACCGAAGTGCTTCCTCTGTGATGCGAACGTGCGCATCGGTCAGGTGCAGCCCGTATGCCTCGATATCGTCGAGACACTGATTCGCATCGACGCCAGGTGTTCGCTCGTCCCTGACGAGCTCGATGGTCTTGAATGCCGTCCAGGGCGCGTACTTCCGAGGCAGGTTCTCACCAGATGCTTGTGCGGTGAAACCGAATACGCGACCAGGACCTCTGAAGATATGTATTTGCATTTGTCGTGTCAGTAGTTGTGATCCGAAACATCGAACAAACCTCCTTTCCCCGGTTGATGAAGTGAATTCTCTCAAAGGGGCGATGCCTTCAGGGCGAGGTCCCACGGCGCCTCCTCTCCCGCGAAGCGCTCCGCGAGGAAGTCCACCAGCATGCGCAGCGCCAGCGGTTGATGCTGGCGTGAGAGGTAGAGGGCGTGGATGCCCAGCACGTCCGGCTCGTGGTCGGGCAGCAGCGGCACCAGGCGGCCGGCGCGCAGGTCGTCGCCGAGGTAGTAGGTAGGCAGCATGCCGATGCCGGCGCCCGACAGCACGGCGCGCCGGAGCACCGCGGTCTCGTTGGTATGGAAGGCCCAGTCGACCGACACCACGATCTTCTCGCCACCGCGCGTGAAACCGTAGTGCTTGCCGATGCCGAAGGCATGGGCCACGCAGCGGTGTCGACGCAACTCCTCGGCCACCTGCGGCACGCCGTGCTGCTGCAGGTACCCGGGTGAGGCGCACAGCATCGATCGGCATTGCGCCAGCGGCCGCGCGATCATCGTCGCGTCCAGCGTGTTGGTGATGCGCACCGCGAGGTCGACGCGCTCCGCGACCAGGTCGGTGACCTTGTCGCCCACCGACAGCATCACCTCCACCTGCGGGTGCAGGCGCTGGAAATCCACCAGCGCGCTGGTGAGCTGGGCCTCGGCGAAGGAGCCGGCGGTGGTGACGCGCAGCAGCCCCGCCGGCTCACGGCTGCGCTCGCCGGCCAGGTGATGGACCTCGTCCGCGATGCCGAGCAGCTGCCGGCACGACGGCAGTGCCGCCGACCCGGCATCCGTGAGGCTGACGCGCCGCGTGGTCCGGTGCAGCAGGCGGGCGCCGAGCCAGTCCTCGACCGCCGCGAGGTAGCGGCTGACCATCGCGACCGACATCTCCAGGCGCTCGGCAGCCTGGGTGAGGCTGCCGAGATCGGCCACCTCGACGAACACACGCACGGCGGTCAGACGGTCCATTTCATCGATCCATGCAACAACGATTCAACTGTAGCAAGCTTTATCTACTGTATCGATGCAAATAGAGTTCGTCCGGTCGCAAACAGTGTTTCAACCCTCACGGAGATCTCCATGTTCCAGTTCAGCACCTTCGTCCGCGTTTTCCTGCCCGCCCTGGCGCTGGGCGTCGTCGCACCCACGGCTGCCGTGGCGCAGAGCCAGCCTGCGCTGAGCCTGAAGGTCTACAACGCCGACGGCAACAGCTTCAACGTCAACGCCGTGGTGGTCAGCGGCAAGACCGAGGCCATCGTCATCGACAGCGGCTTCACCCGTGCCGATGCGCTGCGCGTGGCGGCCAACGTGCTCGACAGCGGCAAGTCGCTGCGCACCATCTTCATCAGCAACGCCGACCCGGATTTCTACTTCGGCGCCGAAGTGCTGAAGGCGTATTTCCCGCAGGCCCAGGTGCTGACCACCCCGGCCGTGCGCGAGAAGATCCAGGCCAAGCTGGCGGGCAAGCTGGCGTTCTGGGGCCCCAAGATGGGCACCAATGCGCCGCAGAAGCCGATCGTGCCGGAACTGCTGCAGGGCACGACGCTGAGCGTCGATGGCGAGACGATCGAGGTTCGCGGTATCACCGGTGAACTGGCCCATCGCCCCTACGTGTGGATTCCGTCGATCAAGGCCGTCGTCGGCAACATCGCGATCTTCGGCAACCTGCACGTGTGGACCGCCGACACCCAGAAGGCCAGCGAGCGCAAGGCATGGTTCGCCCAGCTCGACGAGATCGAGGCGCTGAAGCCCGCCACCGTCGTGCCCGGCCACATGGCCGCCGGCACGGCGCTCGACGGCAGCAGCATCCGCTACACCCGCGACTACCTGCAGCGCTTCGATGTGGAAGCGGCGAAAGCCAAGAGCGCCGCGGAGCTGATCGACGCGATGAAGAAGGCCTACCCGCAGGCCGGGCTGGGCATCGCGCTCGACATCGGCGCCAAGGTGGCCAAGGGCGAAATGCAGTGGTGAACCCGGGGCAGTGGTGAACCCGGGCGGCCCGGCGGGCCGCCCGCAAGCGTCACCAGCCGGTGCCTGCCGGGCTCGTCGACGACGGGAAGTCGACGTAGGCGCGACTGCAATCCACGACCCTCGACGGATGGACGTAGGGCGTGGCCTTGCCGGTGACCGTGACCCGGTTGTCGGCTGACGGCAGGATCGGCAGGTTGACCCGATCGAGGGTGAGCTGAGCGTCCGACGCGATGACCCGCACCGCATCGGGCGAATCGGTCACCACATTGGTCAGCGACATGACCAGCGGATGGGCCGGGAGGCTGAAGCCGCCCGTGTCGGCCGCGAAGCCGCGCAGCGTGATGGCCGTCTGGCCCTCGATGGAGATGCTCGCCAGGAAGATGTCGTGGAAGTTGGGGACCAGCGGCCCGCCAGCAGGCAGTGCCTTGGTGCTGTAGTACGGCGTGTACAGCAGCGCATTGGTCACGTTGCGCATGCAGATGTTGTCGACGTGGATGTTGCTGACCTCGCCGCCGCGCGCGTAGTCGGACTTGATGCGCAGGCCCTCCTCCGAGCCGTCGAAGCTGTTGTCGTACACGTGGACGTTCTTCACGCCGCTGTTCGTCTCCGAGCCGATCGAGATGCCATGACCCCAGTAGATGTGGTTGTGGGCGATGACGATCCCCCACTTGCGGTCGGAGCGCACGTCGCGGTCGCCGTCGATGCCCGCGAGGCCTGAATTGGCGGGGCTCGGGTTGTTGCTGCCCTTGAGCACGATGTCGTCGTCGCCGGTGCTCACGAAGTTGAACGCGAAGACGACGTTCTTCAGGTAGCCGTCGAACGAGATCTTCGCGGCGGACTTCGTCGTGCTGCCGGTGGTCAGCGCTGCCGAGGTCGCGCTCTTGGCCGAGCCGGGGTCGAAGGCGTCGGTGTTCTTCACGTTGTCCCGCGTGAAGGTCTCGCCGGTGTAGAGCGGGTTGCCGTTGCCGGCAGGGTTCGCGTAGGCCGCCAGCGACGGCGTCTGCACCTTCACGCCCCAGACCGTCAGGCCGTCGACGCCGCTGGGAACGACGTGGAAGTTCGCGCTGTTGTTCAGCGTGATGCGGTGCAGCGTCAGGTTCTTCGCGTAGTTGAACACCATCATGCGGAAGTTCGACTGCGAGGCCGTGCCGGTGGTGCCGTTCTGCACCATGTTGCCGAGGTAGGCCAGGTCCCACCACGTCATGTTGCGCACCGACGATTTCGAGTCGACCAGCGTGCCGCCGTCGTCGCACGGCGTGCCGTCGACGGCCTGCAGGCCCTGCGCATAGGCGGCGTAGGTGTTCGAGCAGCTCATGTCGACCTTCATCAGCGGGTACAGCTTGTTGGTCGTCACGATCTCGGCGTAGCCGCGGCTGTCGATCGCGCCGTCACCGACCACGGCCGAGTTCACGAGGTTGTCGCCGTTGATCAGCGCAGTGCAATTCCCGGAGCTGCCGGCCTTGGTGGCGCTCACCGCGGTGTTCGCGCAGTACGGTCCGGCCGGCTTGGGCGAGTAGGCCATGACGTCGCGGCTGGCGAACAGCGTCACGCCCTTGTCGATCCACAGCGTCACGCCGGAAGGCAGCGTGAGCGGGCCGCTGATGAAGGCGTTGCCCGGGCCGCTGCTGCTGACCACGAGGCGCACCGCGAAGCGGGTCGCGCGGTACTGCGGTTTGGCCAGCTCTTCTCCGGACGCGCCGGCGATGTTCCTGCCCGGATCGGCCGCTGCCTGCTGCTGCGCAGTGGCGGCTGCGTCGGCCGCCGCGATCGCGGCACCGACCTCGGCATCGACCCCCGCGCCACAGGCATCGAGCGCGGCCTGGATGCGGGCCTGGTCGGGGTTGGCCGTCGCGGCGCTGACCGCAACGCCGACGCCCGGGAGCGACGGATCGGCTTCCGGCGGCAGTGCGCCGTCGGGGCGCCGCACCAGCTTGTTGCCGGCTTCCAGCGTCGCGCAGACTTGCGCGTCGACCGGCAGCACCGGCGCGGCCGGCAGGTTCGCGTCGGTGCTGGTCGTGCCGACCTGGAAGGCGTTGCCGATGCCCGGGGATGAGCTCCCCTGGGTGCTCGCCTCGGTGGCCTCGCTCCCGTCCGCGCTGGCCTCGCCGCCTCCGCCGCAGCCGCAGAGCAGCGACACCAGCAGGCAGGCGCTCAGCGCATTCACAGACAGGAAGCGTGTGATCGACGTGTTCGAGTTCATCCGTGCTCCTTGGCGACAGAAGTGAGGGGACAACCGAATACCCGGCGATCAGTGACCGTCGTGCGAGATGTCGTGTGAGACCCGGGCTCGCAGATCACCAGGTGGGACGCGCATGAAGACCGCAGGTCGCACGGACCACCTCCTGGTGGCGTTCCGTCGACCGGCACAAGGCGTCAATTAATGCCTGACATTGTTTCCCTGGCGGGATTCATGTCAAGCAAATGTGATCAGGACAAACCCCTTGTCCATGCCTGGCGGGTCCGGTGCCGATTCAGGGCAGTTGCGTCGCTTCGAAGATGCGCCGCTTCGCGTTGCGGATGTGGCTGCGAACCGCTTCGGCCGCGTCGCCCGCAGCCCGGCGCACGATCGCGTCGATCACCGCACGGTGCTCTGCCTGGGTCTCGCGCACGCGCTCGGGACTCTTCTTGTCGTGGGCGTTGCGCGCGAGCTCGATGAACTGCCGGATGGGCGCAACGCTGGTCTCGATCGACGCCACGAAGAAGGGGTTGTGCGAGCAACGCGCCATCGCGAGGTGGAACTCCACGTCTTCGTCGATGCCTGCGTGTCCGGACTCCATCGTCACGTTGAGCGCCTCGTAGGCGGCATTCAGCGCATCGATGTCGTCGCTGTTGCGGAACTCGGCGGCAGCGGCCGCCGCACCGGCCTCCACGCAGGACCGGAAGGCGTAGTAGCACTCGATGTCGGCGAGGTTGCGAATCGGCGTCATCGCCACCACCGGCGCGCCCGGCGTGCGGATGACGCTGGTGCCGGCGCGGCGCCGCGATCCGATCACGCCGTCCGCACGCAAGCGCGACAGCGCCTCCCGTATCGTCGGCCGCGACACGCCGAAGGTGGCAGCAAGTTCGCTTTCGGTGGGCAGCTTGCCGGACGGTCCGAACTCGCCGCGAAGGATCGCCTCGACCACGAGCGCGTAGATCTGCGAGGACAGGGGCCCGACGCCCCCGGCGGGAAGCAGCAACTCGTTCATCGGCGGCAGTATAGGTGTGCCCCTGGAGGCCTCTCCGGAATAATGTCAGGCATTTATGGCGGCACCTGGAACCCGAATTCCGTCTTCGCATTTCGTGCGCGGATCGCCTCTTCGGTTCGAGGAACCAGCGTCTCGAGTCCCGTCCGCACCGCCGCGGCTTGAACTTCGTCGACGAACGGGCGGAACTGCTCGTCGTAGAGGCGGAACGCCTGCGCGTGGTCGCCGCCCGCGGCTCGCATCGCCTCTCCCAACGCGGCCGCGCCGTCGATGGCGAGCGACCCGCCCATTCCTGCCGCGGGAGACGCGCAGAAGGCCGCGTCTCCCACCAGCGCGACCCTGCCCCGCGACCACGAGGGCATCCGGACCTGGCACAGCTTGTCGAAGTAGAAGTTGTCCGAGCCGGCCATGGCCCTCAACACCTCCGCAGTCCGCCAGCCCAGGCCGGCGAACTGCTCCGTCATGATCCTGCGCTGCTGCGCCTCGTCGCGGCGGTCATATGCGATCTCGCGCTCGCAGGCAAAGCCCAGGATGATGTCGGTCCTGTTCTTGTAGGCATTGAGCATCACGGCCTTGCCCGGCACGTTGAACATCTGCGCGGTATCGCGTTCGATCAGCAACTGGTCCACGATCGCGATCGAGAAGTACTGCTGGAGAAAGTGCGTGTACTGCGCCTCCTCGCCGAACCAGAGCCTGCGCACCCCCGAATGCATGCCATCGCAGCCGAGCACGAGGCCGAACGAGCGCCGGCCGCCCTTCCTGAACGTGACGTCGACGCCGTCGATCGTCTCGACCAACCCTGCGATGCTGTCCCCGAAGACGATCTCGCATCGGTCTCCCACGGCCTCGAGCAGGATGTTCAGCAGCACGTCCCGCTCGATCTCGAATTCATCCTCCGGAGGAGGATCGCCTTCCGCTCGCAACACGAGTGCGCGCTCGGTCCGGTCATCGGCGTTCTTGAATTCCCAGCGCCGCAGGCTCAGGCGATCCGCGCGGATCCGTTCGAGGATCCCCATGCGCCTGACGATGTCGACCGTGTTCCCGCGGATGTCGACTGCCGTGCCGCCGGTGCGCAAGCCCGGACCGATCTCGACGATGGTCACGTCGTAGCCCAGCTGGCTCATCCAATGCGCGGACGAGAGCCCCGCGAAGCTCGCACCCGAGATGAGCACCTTCCTGTCGTTGCCACGGGTCATCCGCCGGTCCTTTTCTCTCTGGCGCCACATCGGGCGCGATGAGTGAAAATTGTGTACTCGATAAAAGTTTAGTGCAATACATTTTTGACTGAGTCAAAAAATGTGGCTTGACGACGGGTCTCCGGCGCGAGCTTCGGCTAAGCTTCGTGCCCATGGGCGACAGACGCGAGAGCAAGAAGCGGGAGACCCGACAGCGGATTTCCGACGTGGCGACAGCGCTGTTCTTCGAGCGCGGCTTCGAGGCGGTGACGATCGACGAAATCGCGGTGGCCGCGAAGGTGTCGAAGATGACCGTCTTCAACTACTTCTCGCGCAAGGAAGAGCTGATGCTCGATCGCGAGGACGACCTGAAGCTGCTGTCCTTCCGTCAGGCGCTGCGCGAGAGGCCCGACGGGAAACCTCCCATCGAGGCGCTGCGCGCGCTCGTCCAGGAACTGAGCGGCCAGAAGCATCCGCTGTGTTCCGTCAACACGCAGGCGGTGAACTGGTGGCGGGTTCTCGCCGCGAGCCCGTCGCTTCAAGCGCGCCTGCGCGAGCTCGGGGACGAAGCGGCCGAAGGGCTGGCGATCGAGCTGGCGGGGCCGAAGCCGGACGGCCTCACGCGACTCATGGCCGGGATGATCGTGCTGACGCTGCGCACGGCGCGCGAAGAAGCGATACGCCTGATGGAGCGCGGCGGGTCTGCGAAGAAGGCGAACGCTGCGTTCCTCGCGTTGATGGAGCAGGGCCTCTCGGCGGCCGAGACGCTGGCGGTGAACCTGGCTTAGGGTGCCTTGCCCAGGACCTTCAGCGCGTTCTCCGCCGCAGCCACACCCATCTTGACGTACGCATCCGCGGTGACGCCGCCGATGTGCGGGCTGAGCGTGATGCGCGCCTCGCCGTGGAACGGATGCGGCGAGGGCATCGGTTCGGTCGCGAAGCTGTCGAGCCCGGCCGCGGCCACCTGGCCGGAGCGCACCGCGGCGAGCAGCGCCGCCTCGTCGATGAGGCCACCGCGCGCGGTGTTGACGATCAGCACGCCCCGCTTGCAGGCGGCCAGGGTCTGCGCGTTCAGCAGCCGTGCGTTGTCGGCCGTCAGCGGGCAGTGCAGCGAGATCGCATCGGCCTCGCGCCAGATCGTCGCCAGATCGGTGCGCGCGACATGCGCCGGCAGGTCATTCGCGTACGGGTCGAAGCCGAGGACGCGCATGCCCATCGCATCGGCCACGCGCGCGAAGCGCCGGCCGATCGCGCCCAGGCCGATCACGCCGACGGTGCGGCCTTCGAGCTCGATGCTCTTGTGCGTCGCCTTGTCCCAGTGGCCGCCATGCATGCGCTCGTTCAGCATCACCACCGACTTGGCGGCGGCGAGCAGCAGCGCGAGCGCCTGCTCGGCAACGGCAGCGGCATTGGCCCCGGCCGCGGCGACGACCTGGATGCCGCGGGCCCGGGCAGCGGCCTTGTCGATCGTGTCGGTGCCGCTGCCATGCTTCGAGATCACCTTCAGGCTCGGCGCAGCGTCCATCGCGGCGGCGCCGACCTGGCTGTAGCGCACGATGATCGCCACCGGATCGTGCCGCTGGCACAGCGCGATCACGTCGTGCTCCGTCGGCGTCCTGCCGGCGAACACGACCTCGAAGTCGTCGAGCAAGGCCATCGCCTGCGGCGCCAGGTCGGCACCGGTCACGACGAACACCGGCTTGCGGCTCACAGCGTCTCTCCGGCCTGGATCACGCCGGCCGCACGCAGCGCGTCCTCCAGCCAGGCGGGCCGCAGTGCCTTGCGACTCCTGATGTCGGCAATGCGCCGCGCCTCCGCGGCGACCTTCTCGGCCGCCAGCGGCAGCAGCGCCGCGGCCCGGGCCCGCTCGATCACCGTCACGCCATCGGCGTCGCCTACCACGAGGTCACCAGGGTGGACGGTCACGCCGCCGACGGAGATCGGGTGGTTGAGCCGCCCCGGGACGAACTTCGTCGGGCCGTTCGGGTTCAGGCCCGCCGCATACATCGGGAAGCCCAGTTCGCGGATGGCCTCGCTGTCGCGCACCGCGCCGTCGATCACGACCGCCGCGATGCCGAGCGCCACGCACTGCTGCGACATGATCTCGCCCATCAGCGCGCTGCCGAGGTCGCCCTTGCCGTCGACCACGATCACGTCGCCCGGCTTCGCGATCGCCATCGCGGCATGGATCATCAGGTTGTCGCCGGGCCGGACTTCGACGGTGAGCGCCGGGCCGGCGAACCGCATCGACGGCGACAGCGGCGCGATGCGGCCGTGCAGCGCGCCGCGACGGCCGGCCACGTCGGCGAGGATCGAAGAAGGGAACTTCGAAGCGCGCTCGACGGTGGCGGCGTCGACGCGTTCGATGTCGCGCATGACGTCGGGCAATGCAGCGGCCTGGCTCATCGGGATCTCCTGGATGGGTGGTTGAACGTGCCGGCGACCCGGGGTCAGTCGACCCTGGCGCCCGATTCCTTGACGACCCCGCCCCAGCGCTGGACTTCCGTCCTGATCAGCGCGGCGAACTGGTCGGGCGTGCCGCCGGCGGCATCCGCACCCTCGTCTTCGAGCTTCTTGCGCAGGTCGGCCTGGCGCAGCGCCTTGTTGAACTCGGCGTTCAGCTTCGCGATGACCTCCTTCGGCGTGCCGGCGGGGGCCAGCAGGCCGAACCAGGTGACGGCGTCGAATCCCTTGTAGCCCGACTCGTTGATGGTCGGGACGTTCGGCAGGTCGTCGACCCGCTTCGCCGAGGTGACCGCCAGCGGACGCAGCTTGCCCTGCTTGATCTGGCCGAGCAGTGTCGGCACCGACGCCATGTAGAGGTCGACGTTGCCGCTGATGACGTCGGTCAGTGCCTGCGCGGCGCCCTTGTACGGCACATGCTGTGTCCGGATGCCGGCGGCCTTCTGGAACAGCTCGCCGGTCAGGTGCGCGACGGTGCCGTTGCCGGGCGACGCGAAGTTCAGCGCGTCGGGCCTGGCCTTCGCCGCGATGACGGCATCGGCCAGCGTCTTGTGCGGCGTGCCCATGCCGGTGACCATGACCAGCGGTGCATTCGCCAGCAGGACGATGGGCGACAGGTCCTTCTGCGAGTCGTAGGGCATCTTCGCGTACAGCGTCGCGTTGATCGCCAGGTTGCTGGTCTGGCCCAGCACCAGCGTGTAGCCGTCGGCCGGGGACTTGGCCACCGCGTCCACGCCGAGGTTGCCGCCGGCCCCCGGCTTGTTGTCGATCACGAAGGTCCAGCCCGTCGCCGCGGCGACCTTCTGCGTCGATTCGCGGGCGATGATGTCCGTTCCGCCGCCGGGCGGGAACGGCACGATGACGCGGATCGGCTTGGCCGGCCACGCTTCGGCGGACGCGCCGCTGCAAAGGGCTGCCAGCGCCAGGGCGGGCAGGAGGTGTCGGCGCAAGTGCAAGTGCAAGGGCGGGGGCAGGGGCATGTCGTCTCCGTCGTGAATCGTGTCGATCCGTCTGCCCGGATCGGTGTCGCGGGTCTGTCGATGGGCTTGAGTATTGGTGCGGCGACCTCTACAGTCCAATCGATAGTTTTTTGAAATCCATCAATGGCGCTTTTGACATGGACCTGCGCGACATGCGCTACTTCGAGACCATCGCCGAGCTGCAGCACATGGGCCGTGCGGCGGCGCGGCTGCACCGCACCC
>NZ_JBFUFP010000051.1:0-13917 GCF_056403375.1 Rhizobacter sp. P2_H2 | reverse complement strand
CGCCACAGGCCGGCCGCGTCGTGCGGCGCGCAGAACGCGATGCCGTCGTCGTCGAAATAGTGGTCCAGCCCGCCGGCGCGCGTCGCCACCACCGGCACGCCGCGCGCTGTCGCCTCGAGCACCGCGGTGAGTCCGGAGGCATGCAGGTTCTCGTGCAGCGGCACGACGACCAGATCGGCCCAGCCGTAGTTCGCGACCACCTCGGCCTGCGTCATCGGATGCGCACTGATGTTGGGCTGCGCGAGTCGCGCCGGGAAATGGCTCGAGCCGATGCGCAACTCGACGCCGTCGCGCCCGCCCAGCGCCTGCGCGAGCGTCTCCCAGTCGCGGTGCCGGTCGTTGCCGAGCGCCAGCACGTGCAACGGCCGCGTGCCGTCGAGCACCGCCTGCGGCCGCTCGGTCGCGATCGGGTAGCTGTCGAGCGAGATGCCGAAGTCGACGATCACCTGCCGCTCGCCGAGGTCGAGCTCGCGGGCGCGCACCATGTTCAGCGGCGAATGGAAGGTGGCGGCCTCGGCATCGCGCATCAGCCAGCGCACCAGGCGCCGCCGCACGCCCGACCAGCGGCTCCATTCGTCGACCAGCCAGATCGACTGCGCGACGATCGGCGCGCTCGGCACGCCCAGCCGGCGCAGCAGCCCGACGCCCAGGTGCTCGTACTCGGTGTGGGTCCAGATCACGTCGGCACGGTCGGGCCGCAGCAGCGCGCGGTTCGCCCACACATGCCGCAGCTCGAAGCCGAGCAGCTTGCGCAGCGCCCGGTCGACCAGCCCGAGCGCGCCCGGCCAGGTCGGCGTCGCGCGCGAGAAGCTCAGGCTGCAGCCCTGCTGCAGCGCATGGTGGTAGCCGTAGGGCGTCGCGTCGGGCACCTCGCCGCGCGCATGGCGCTGCGACCAGGCGACGACGTCCAGGTGCCGCGGCAGCAGCACCGTCACGCGCAGGGGGCCGGCGGCGGAGGCAGTGGCTTCAGGGGACGAAGACATCCTGAATCCTCTCCAGGTACTGCATGCCGAACTTCTTGGTCGGCTCGATGATCGAGCCCTCGCCATATTCGTTCCAGCAGCACAGCACGCCGATGCGCTTGGTGCGGTCGGGGTTGGCGTCCATCACCGCCTTGCCGGCGCGCAGGTGGGCCTCGAAGCTGGCCGGCGTCGACACCGAGTCGTCGTGCCCCGGCTGCTTGCTGCCGCCCCAGGGCCGGCGGTCCCAGCCGGCCGTCATCGGCAGGAAGTACGGCAGCTTGCTGTTCTTGACGATCCAGTTCCACTGCATCCGGTAGTACTGGTCGAGCTCGGCGTAGCTCTTCGAGTACGGCGTGATCGTCGAATCCTCGCCGGCGATGCCGAAGTGGTAGTTGTAGGCCGAGATCGCATCGAAGCCGCCGTTGAACGCATAGTCCTTCACCCAGAACTGCGAGGCCACCACGCCGAGCACGAAGTAGATGCCGGGCAGCCCGGCCGCGCTGGCGCGGGCCCGGGCGCGCGTCAGCATCGCCGCAGTCGTCGTCTGCATCGCGGTCGCCTGCGCGCGGAACACGTCGGGCGAGAACACGAACATCACCGGCTTGTTGTCGATGCGCAGGTACTCCGGCCGCTTCATGTGGTTGGCGATCCAGAAGTCGACCAGCGCATCCCACTCGGCCAGCGTCTTCGGCTCGGCCGTGTGGTTGGCCCACATCAGCGTGTACTTCACCTTCGAGCGCTGCGCCGAGGCCTGGTAGGCGAGCACCGCGGTCTGCGCCGCCGGCTTCGCGTTCTCCCAGTACCAGTCGAAGATGATGAACGAGATGCCGGCGTCGGCCATCCAGCCGATCTGCCGGTCCAGCGTGACGGCCTTGTCGTCGCGGTACCAGCCGAGCATCGGCTCGCGGTCCTGCGCGAACGGCTTGATCGACGACCAGGTGTCAGGCTCGGACGGACCCTTCACGCCCGGCGACCAGCCCGGGTAGTAGTACATGCCCAGCTGGTACGGCGAGCCGGCCGGCCAGGCCGACCAGGGCGCGGCCCCGCAGGCCAGCGCGAGCAACATTCGAAGAAGGAAACCGCGGATGCCTGCGTTCATGGCTCATGCTCCCAGTTGAACGGCGAGGGCCGCCGAGGCCAGTTGCTCGACCGCCGGGCGGCGCGCGCGGATCTGCGCGCGCGTCACGTCCAGCGCGTCCAGGCGCGCGCAGACGCAGCGGTACAGGCTGTCCGCCTCGCAGACCTCCAGCGGGCTCAGCAGCGATTCCGCGCCGAGCCCGAAATGGCGCAGCGCGCCGGCGAACTTGCCCTGGTACTCGACGGCCACCACCGGGATGTCGCGGCCCAGCGTCGCGATCATCAGGTGCATGCGCCCGGTCAGAACCAGGTCGAAATGCTGGCAGCACTGCTTCACGTCGGCCGCGGTGTACGGGCCCTGCGCGAGCAGCACGCGCGGCTGCACCGCTGCCGGCAGCCGCGAGAACACGTCGGCCAGCATCTCGGGGTCGCTCGCGTGCGGGCGGAAGTCATGCGGCACCAGCACCACGCGGGCGTCGCGCTCGGTGACCAGCCGCGCGATCGCGGCCGCCGAGGCCGACACCGCCTGGTCGCGCTGCGCGGCCGTCAGCAGCTTCAGCGAATGCGGCGACAGGTTCCACGCGATCACCGGGCCCGGGCGGGGATCCTGTTTCAGCCAGGTGGCGACGCTGCGCTCCAGTTCGCTCGCCGGCGACGGCTCCAGCAGGAAGCCGAGGTCGGCCGTCAGCTTCACGCGCTCGCCCACCAGTTGCGCGACCCGCTCGCGCGACACCGCATCGCGGCACAGCAGCGTGACGCCCTGCGGCAGCTTGCGGAACGCGCCGGCCATCGCCGGGTCGGGCCGGTCGTTGAAGCTGAAGCTGCAGACCATCGCCGGCACGCCGCGGCGCGCCGCGAAGCCCGCCACCTCGAGGCGCAGCATCGATTCGAAGCGCGAGTAGAAGCCGTCGAGCACGTCGGCGCCGATCACGATCAAGGCGCGCGCCTTCGCGAGCTCGTTCGCGACCGCACCGGCCTGGCCGAGCCGGCCCCACAACGGCATCGCGGTGAAGGCGACGTCGCCGCCGACCGGCATGTCCACGCCGGGCCGGCACAGCACGCGGGCCGATTGGATGCCGGCCTGCTTCAGCAGCGAGGTCAGCCCGCCGACCAGCGCCTGGTCGCCGACCGAGCCGATCATCGAGTACGCGTCGGCGATCACGATCACCACCTCGCCCGGTTTCGCCGGCTGTGCCGCGAACGGGCGCGCCAGCCACATCAGCAGCCGGTAGGCGCGCACCATCATCCCGTCGTTCAGGCGCACCACGCCTTCGAGGAATCGCACGCCGGCTGCGCCCACGGCGCCGGGCAGCCGCGACACATGCTTCAGCAGCACGCGCGGCATCAGCGCGACGATCAGCAGCGCATACAGCGCGGCGCTGATGCCCAGGCTCATCACCGATCCGACAACGGGGTTGACGCGGCTCTGCGCGAAGTTCGCGATGGCGAAGCCGACGGCGGCAGCGAGAACAGCGGCCAGCACCGGCTTGGCGATCTGACGGATGATGGGCATGGCAGGGATCTCCAGGGAGAGTCGGATGACGCGGAAAATGATGGGCACTGCCGCCATCTGGCCGAACAACAGGCTGGCGGCAACGCCCGCGGGCCCGAAGGGCAACAGCAAGGGCAATACCAGGAAGCTGCAGGTGCAACGCACGATCCCGACCTGCACCATCGCGCCGGCTGCACCGGTGGCTTGCACGGCCGACGAATACAGCAAGGCGATGGTGCGCAATGCACCCAACAGGCACAGGATCTGGAACGGCGCGACCGCGTCGTGCCACTGGCCACCGAACACGGCCGGCACCAGCACCGCACCGGAACCGGCAGCCAGCAGGAAGGCCGGCACGATGAAGGTCGCGGCCATCAGCGAGCGCGTGGCGATCGCATCGAGCAAGGCCTCGCGGTCGACCTGCGCGCGCGCGAACACCGAGATCGATGCATCCCACAGCGGTGCGGCCAGCAACTGCGTCGCGGCGAGTTGCGCGCGGGCGGCGAGCGCGTAGTTGCCGAGCAGGGCGAGGCCCATCTGGCGGCCGACGACGAGTTCGACGACGCGCGTCTCGGCCAGGTCGAGCAGCTTGACGAAGGTGATGCGCGCCGAGAAGCCCGACAGGTCGCGCAGCGCGCCGCGGTCGAAGGCCCAGTGCGGGCGCCAGGTTTCATGGCGCCACAGGATCACGGTGCCGGTGACGTGGAAGCACAGCTGCTGCAGCACGAAGGACCAGACGCCCAGCCCCATCAGCGCCGCGACGATCGCGACCGCGCCGCTCAGCAGGTTGGCGGTGGCGGTGCGGCGCGCGAGCGTGCGGTAGTCGAGCGAGCGGCGCAGCAGGCCGGCCGGCACCGCCGACAGCGCCATCAGCAGGAACACCGGCGACAGCGCCATGATCACCGGCTGGATGCCCTGGCTGTCGAAGGCGCGCGCGAACAGCGGGGCACAGGTCAGCGCCAGCAGCGCGAGCACCAGGCCGCAGGCCATCGTGGTCCAGAACGCGGCGTTGATGTGCTCCGGGCTCAGCGCCGCGCGCTGCACGAGCGCATGGCCGAACAGCTGCTCGACGAAGATCTCGCCGAGCGTGAGGAACACCATCGCGACCGCGAACGCACCGAACTCGGCCGGGCCGAGCAGGCGGGCGAGCGCGAAGAACACGACGAAGGTGATGCCGCGCGCCGCCCAGTTCTGCACGTAGGCCCACATCGTGCCGCGCGTCGCCGACATCTTGTGCTGGCTGTCCAAGGGAACATTGCTCATGCGGCGACCTCGCTCAGCGAAGCCTTCACCGTCGCCAGCACGCGCTCGCGCCACGAGCGGGCCGAGAACGCGACGCCCGCGTGCTGGCGCGCCGCTTCCGACAGCCGCGCGCGCAGCGCGTCGTCCGACAGCACGCGCACGATGTGGTCGGCGAAGGCCTGCGCCTCGTCGGCCACCATCGCATGGCAGCCGTCGAGCGCACCGGTGCCCTCGACGCCGATGCGCGTGGACACCACCGCCGAGCCGGCGAGCATCGCCTCGACCGTCTTGATCTTCACGCCGCCGCCGCTGACCAGCGGCACCACGGTGACGCTGTTGCTCGCGTAGAACGCATGGATGTCGGGCACGAAGCCGCTGAACTCGATGCCGCTGCCGTCACCGGCCTGCGCCGTGAGTGCCGCCGGCGGGTTGCGGCCGGCGACCACGAAGCGCGCCTGCGGCATGCGCTCGCGCACGCGCGGCCAGATGTCGCGCAGGAACCAGGCCATGCCTTCCAGGTTCGGCTGGTGGCCGAAGCTGCCGGCGAAGCCCACCTGGTTCGCCACCGCCGCGCCGTGCGCACGCTGCAGCACCTGCTCGTCGGCCAGCGGCAGGCCCATCGACAGCGCGCGCGTGGCCGGGTTCAGCGCCTGCAGCACCTGCGCATCCTGTTCGGACAGCGTCAGCGCCGCGGCGAAGCGCGGGTAGTGGCGCGCCTCGTAGCGCGCCCAGGCGACCCAGTTCAACCAGTTGCGCGGGCCGGGCGCGCGCTGCGCCTGGCGGAAGCCCGACAGGCTGTAGGCGTCCTGCACGTCCATCACGCATGGGATGCCCTCGCACAGTGCGACGTACTGCGCCATCTGCGGGAACTGGATCCACACCACGTCGGGGCGGAAGCGCAGCAGCATCGCGCGCAACGCGGATTCCATCGCCGGCGTGCGGCACAGCCGCGCCAGCTCCGGCTCGCCGAAGGCGAGCGAACCGAGGCGCGCGCGCAGCACCGCGCTGCGCTCGATCCGCAGCGGCACGCTGTCGACCTCGGCGCAATGCGTCTTCAGGCTCGCGAGGTCGCGGGCCTCGCGTGGATCGGCATCGGCGCCGCCGGCACCGCGGAAGCCGAGGAACGCGACCGTCGCGACGCCGGCCAGCTCCTTCAGCTGGGCCCAGCAGAGGGCGGCACCGCCGTTGGCGGACGATTCACCGTAGAGGAAGGGCGCGAGCAGCAGCACGCGCGGGGCCGGGGCGGCCGTCGCCGCGGGAGCCGGCGATTCAGGCAAGTTCATGCGTGGCGAGGGTGGACTGGTACAGCGAAGGCGCGCGAGGCGGCGCGAAGACGGCGGCATGGCCCTGCATGAAACGGCCGAGCAGCGTGAAGACGAACAGGAAGAACACGACGATGTCGGGCTCGAAGTTGTACGGCAGGAAGAACGCGCAGACCGTGAAGCCGATCAGCACCGACCACTGGCTGCGGTGCACCCACAGGCCCGACAACATGCCGGCGATCGACAGCATGAAGAGGCTGCCCAGCGGCAGCCCCATGTCGAAGAACACCGCGAGGAAGCTGTTCTCGACGTTGTAGAGCGTGCCGCCGAACAGCGCGGCGCGCGCCCCCACCGTGCCCTTCGGGTAGCCGAGCCAGGCGTAGTCGTCCAGCGACTCGATCGCCATCACGAAGGACTTGTGGTGGCCGACCATCGACGGGTCGGTGCCGCTGAAGTTGAGCAGCGCCCAGCGGCTGACCGCGCCGTCGCTGTAGCTGTCGAGCAGCAGCAGCGCCACGCCCATCAGCGCGACCGACAGCGCGCCGGCCAGCACCATGCGCGTCAGGTTGGCCGGGCTGAACAGCACGCCGCCGGGCACGCAGGCCAGCACCAGCGCCGCGGTGCCCAGCATGATCGCGAGCCAGCTGCTGCGCGAGAAGGTGAGGGCGACCGCGAGCAGCGCGAACACCAGGGCCGCCACCACGACGGGGCTCGGCACCGGGCGCGGCTTGCGCGAGAACAGCACGCCGCCGACCAGCAGCGCATACAGCCCGAGCGCGAGGCCCAGCGAGTTCGGCCCGGTGGCCGGCAGGCCCATGCGCAGCCAGGTGCCGCCGGCGATGTACCAGGCGCTCGCGAGCGGGCCGGTGCCGGTGTCGTCGCCCATCAGCGTGCGCAGCAGCCGCGGGCTCAGCTCGACCGCGGCGAAGATGCCGAAGGCGGTGAACACGACGAGCAGGCCGCACCAGAAGCTCATGCGCAGCAGCGCGCGCACGTCGTCGTCGCTCGCGCGCAGCACGATGCCTTCGAGCGCCACCGCGAACAGCAGCGGCAGCAGGTAGATGCGGGCGTAGTACAGGCCGGGGATGTGGCGGTCGTCGAAGGCGGCGACGAACACCGTGGCCGAGATGGCTGCGATGCACAGCAGCGCCCACAGGTAGAAGCCGCGCGCCTTGAAGACATCGGTGCGGCTGATCGCGAACAGCACCAGCAGCAGCAGCAGCCCGTCGCGCAGCGGCGGGATGATGTTGGGCACGTGGGCCATGCCGAGCAGCGTCTTGCCGAACTGCGACAGCAGCGACACGAAGGCGATCAGGCAAAGCAGGCGGCCGGCCGTTCTCATCATTTCCACCACGCAGCGAACGACTGCTGCGCCGCGTTGAAGTAGCCGTTGCGCTTGTCGCGCTGCAGCGCGCGGCGTTCCGCGTTCTGCGACAGCACGGCGCGGCCGGCATGCGCCAGCGCCTTCGCCGAGAACACCACGCCCAGCGACAGCGCGAGCCGCGACGCCGCGCCGCGCCCGAAGTGCTTGGTGACGAACAGCAGGTACGAGCGCAGCGTGCGCAGCACGGTGGCGCGGCCGGCCCAGGCCTTGCCCGCGCCTTCGTAGTGCGTGACGGTCACGTCGGCGCGGTAGCTGGCGCGCAAGCCCAGCTGGCGCACGCGGCGGCCGTAGTCGACGTCCTCGCAKTACATGAAGAAGGCGTCGTCGAGGCCGCCGAGCCGCTCCCACACCTCGCGCCGCGTCGCGAGGCAGGCGCCGGACACCCAGTCGACCGACGGGTTCGATTGCGCATAGAACGCCGGGCGCGTCTGCACGCGGCGGAACACGTCGGGCGTGCGCCACTGTTTCTCGAGCCCGAGCCACGACAGCGCGATGCGCGCCGGCGTGTGCTCGAAGCCGACCGAGAACTGCAGCCGCCCGTCGCCGTACACCAGGTGGCAGCCGGCCACGCCGACATCGGGCTGCAGCGCCTCGTCGACCAGCGCGTCGAGGCTGCCGTCGCAGCGCGTGTCGTTGTTCAGCAGCAGCAGCACGCGGCCGCGCGCCTCGGCGGCGGCGCGGTTGTTGCCGCCGGTGAAGCCGAGGTTCTCGCTCGATTCGATGTAGCGGATGTCCGGCCGCGTGCGCAGGAATTCCTGGCTGCCGTCGACCGACGCGTTGTCGATCACGATGATCTCGGCGCTGTGGCGCGTGAACGCCGCGCGCGCGGTGTCCAGGCAGTCGGGCAGGAAGCGCAGGCCGTTGTAGTTGACGATGACGACCGAGACGTCGGGCGGGTTCATGGGCAGGCGCTCACGGGGCGGTGGCGGCGACGCTGGCGTCGGCAGGACTGTGGGACGGGCTCACCGGGCCGATCAGGAAGCGCCGCGTGCGCGGGTCGACCGACTGCAGCAGGTCGGCCATGAAGCGCTCCTGCATCGCGTAGGCCGGTGCGGTGTCGCTCGCGATCGTCGAGACGCGGAACAGCAGGCCGTCCGGGATCCAGCCGCGCATGCCCTGCTTCAAGCGCGACACCTGCTGCTGCATGCCGGACGGGATCACGTCGTCGCCGACGCGCATCCAGTAGCTGATCGGTTCGCTGCGCGGCCCGAGACTGGCGAGCAGGCGCTGCACCGGCACGCGCGTCGCGTCGGCCTGCACGGCGGCATGGCCGCCGCCGCGGATCTGGAAGCCCTGCGCCACGTAGCAGACCTCGGGGCGGTGCAGCTCCAGCTCGCCGGCCTGCGCCGCGCCGTACGCGATCGACAGCATCACCCGCTCGCCGGCCGGGCCCACGTAGGTGCGCGTCAGCGTCTGCGCATACAGCGTGTTCAGCAGCGCGACCTGCTGCGGGTTGATGACCTGCGCGACGGTGCCGTTGTCGACGCGCCAGCCGGCGAAGGCGCGCGGGATCGCGGTCTCGAGCTTCAGGTCGCTGCTCAGTGCCGCGAGGCGCGCGCGCGGCGTGAAGGCCTGGGCCAGCACGACGGCGCCGAGCATCAGCGCCAGCGCGGCCGCGGCCCGCTTCCAGCTCGGGACGAAGGCCGCGCTCATGCCACCGCCTTGTTGCGCACGCCGAGCCGCAGCAGCGAATCGGCGCCGGTGATCAGCAGCAGCGCCGCCATGAACAGCACCAGCCCGGCGAAGCCGTGCAGGAAGCCCTGGCCGGCCTCGTCGCCGAAGTGGTAGGTGATCAGCGTCAGCACCATCACGCGGATCACGTTGGCGCAGAAGCTGATCGGCACGATCAGGATCGCCAGCGCGACGTTGCGGAACACCGATGCGTGCCGCACCAGGTTCAGGTACAGCAGCCCGAGCGCCTCGAGCGTGAACAAGGTGTGCAGGCCGGCGCAGGCATCGGCCACCAGCAGCTGGTACTGGCCGATCTGCAGGATCACGCCGGTGCGGCTGATCGGGTAGCCGGCGCGGTACAGGATGTTCTCGGCCACGTACGACACCGCGAGCTTCATCGGCTGCGTCAGCGCATCCACCACCGTGCCCGGCAGCGGGATCATGAACAGCATGAAGAACAGCGGGAACCACAGCCGCTTCAGCGCCCCCGGGCCGCGCAGCAGCAGCCCCAGGCCGACCAGCATCCACAGCAGCGAGCCGATCTCGAGGATCAGGATGCCCTGCGAGCGCCCGAGCGCATAAGACACCGCCGCCACCAGCAGCAGCGGCCACGCGAGCCACGGCCGCGGCCGATCGCCCGGCACCGACATGGCGGCCGGCCACGCGCGCACCAGCAGCCAGATTGAGATGCCGAGCACGATCGGGCCGTGGCCTTGCTCGTCGGTGCGCCAGATGCCGTTCAGCAGGTCGAAGAAGCTCGGGCCGTACATCGCCAGCAACCCTGCCGCCGGCAACAGCCATGGCGTCAGCCAGGCTGCCATCGAGCGGCCACCGTGGAACCGGCTTTGCCGGGCCACTGGTGGCGCCCCCTCGGGGGGAGGCGCGGAGCGCTTCGGGGGGGACATATCAATAGTCGTTCAAGACCACGCCGGCCAGCTTGGCGGGGCTCTCGGCCAGGCTGGTGACCAGGTCCTGCAGGCCGTTCATGTGGCACTGGTTCTTGCGCGCGATCGCCAGCGCCGAGCCGCAGCGCGCCGCGATCACGCCGGCGTCGGCGCCGTACGACGCGGCCGGCGTGTCGACCAGCACGTGGTCGAACTTCGACAGCAGCTCGCGCAGCAGCAGCTTGAAGGCCGGCCGCTCCACCAGCTCCAGCGGGTTCGGCGGCGTCACGCCCACCGGCAGCAGGAACAGGCTCGGCAGGTCGGGCACCTGGTGGATCACGTTGGTTTCCTTGCGGCCGCTCAGCACGTTCGACAGCCCGGCTCCGTTCGCCACCGCGAACACCTCGTGCTGGCGCGGGCCGCGCATGTCGGCATCGACCAGCAGCGTGCGCCCGCCCAGCTGCGCCAGCGTCACCGCCAGGTTGGCCGCGAAGAAGGTCTTGCCGTCGCCCGGCTCGGGACTGACCACCGCCAGCGCCCGCTTCGGCTCGTTGGCCGAGAACAGCCGCATCATCAACTGGCTGCGGATCGCACGGAACGCCTCGGCCTGCTGGCTGAACGGCTGCACCGCCGCCACCAGTTCGCGGCTCAGGTCGCGCCGCTCCTCGGGCGCATACGGGTAGTGGAACTGCTGCGACAGCGCGTACAGCACGTCGTCGTCGCTCGCGAAGCCGAGTGCCACCGCCGCCTCGCCGAAGCGCAGCCGGTGCTGGCGCTGGTAGGCCAGCACCGTCTCGACCTGCTGCGACGACAGGTTCTTCAGGTCGGCAATGATGTCGCCGATGCTGCGGTCGTGCAGCGGCTGCGCGTCCTGCGCGCCGCCACCGCCGCCGCCGACACTGGCCATCCCGTCTCTCATGTTCGCCATGGCTCAGCGCCCCCTCGTGCCGTTGGCGACGGCCAGTTTCGTGGAAGCACCCGGCAGCCGCGCCAGCACCCGTTGCGGCAGCACGAAGCGCTGCTTGCCGCCCAGCAGCCGCTTGCGCATCGGCTGCGGAATGCTGCCGATCACCGGCAGGCCGATGGTGCGCACCAGGTCTTCCGGGCTGCGCACGCGGCGGTCGATCAGCTCGCGCAGCAGCGCGATGCCCACGGCCAGCATGCCGCCGAGGAACACCGCGACCAGCATGTTCAGCAGCAGCCGCGGCGACGAATGCCGGGCCGGCACCGACGCGCGCGTCAGCACCGAGATGTTGGTCTGGTTGTTCTGGCTCTCCAGGCTGGTCTGTGTCAGGCGCGCGCCGACCGCATCGTAGGCGCGCTGCGCGGCCTCGAGATCGCGCTGCAGCACCTGGGATTCGTCGCGCTGGTCCTTCAGCTTCAGCACCTTGCTGCGCTGGGCCTCGAGCGCGGCACGCACGTCGGCCTCGCGCGCCTTGTTGATGTTGTTGTTCACGCCCATGCTGCTGCTGACGCGGCGCACCTCGGCGTCGTAGCGCGAGCGCAACTCGTTGATGTTGGCCTTCAGCTCCAGCACCTGCGGGTTGGCGTCGCCCAGGCGGGTGCTCAGCTGCTGCAGCTGGGCCTCCTGGCGCGACAGGTCGGCGCGCAGGCCGCCCACCACCGGGTTGTTGATCACGTCGGGCAGCTGGTTCGGCGACAGCGCGGCCTGCTRCTGGCGGCTGGTCGATTCGGCGCTCAGCGCCTGCAGCGTGATCAGCTGCGTCGACAGCTCGTTCAGCTTGGCGTTCTCGACGTCGAAGCGCTCGTCGGTCGACACCAGGCCCTTCTCCTTCTGGTAGGTCGACAGCTTGGCCTGTGCCTTCTCGAGCGAATCGCGCAGCTCCTTCGCGCGGCTGTCGAAGAAGCTGCTGTACTGCTTGGCCGGATCGACGCGCAGGTCGAGGTTGGTGTCGATGTAGGCCTGCACGAAGGCGTTGGCCAGCGCCGCGMTGAACTTCGGGTCGGGCGAGGTGTAGCTGACGTTCAGCACGTTGCTCTCGCGCGAGGGCTTCACGTCCAGGTGCTTCTGCAGCGCCTCGGCCAGCCAGGCTTCGAACTCGCCGTTGCCGTCGGTGGCGTCGAGCCACTTCGCGCGGCTCTCGGCGTTCTGGTTCAGCTTCATGTCGCGCACCACGCGCTGGGCCACGCGGTCGCTGGTGATGATGTCGACCTGGGTCGACATGTAGCCCGGCGTCATCATGCCGGCGAGCACCATGCCGGCAATCGGGTCGGGCGACTTGACGTCGATCACGAGGGCCGCGCTGGCGGTGTATTTCTTCGGCAGCAGCAGGCTCAGGGCGAGCGCGGTGCCGAGGGTGAACAACAGCATCGCGAGCGCCGCTTTCCAGCGGGCCCGCAGGATGGACATGAATTGCGAGAAGGACATGGCGAGGCTCGCAGTGATGGGGTTAGAACAGGCTTTCGCGGATGTAGATCACGTCGCCGTTCTGCAGCGTGTCGTTCATCCCGGGCTGCAGTTCCTCGACGCGGCCTTCGCCGTTGCGCCGGTGCACGCGCAGCCCGCGCGTCGTGCCGCGCTGGGTCAGGCCGCCGCCACTGGCGAGCGCCTGCATCAGCGTCATGTTGATCTCGAGGCGGATCGCGCCGGGGCGTTGCACTTCGCCATAGATGTAAACGGTGGGCATGCGCTCGACGTAGAGCGTGTCGCCGTTCAGCACCACCGGATCCTGGCTTTGGGCGCCGCTTGCAAATAGTGCGGCAATATCGACCTGAAGGCGGTACGGCTGCCCGTTGCGGATACCGGTCAAGATGACAACATCGCTGCCGCCCGGGGCGATGCCGCCGGCCTGCGCGAGCAGCTCGCTCAGGCGCATGCCGCTCACGTCGATCGGGAAACGGCCCGGGCGATTGACCATGCCGAGCGCCGAGGCCTGGTTGCCGCGCACCTGCGTCACCAGCACCGTCACCTGCGGCTGCTTGACGAAATTGCCGGTGCGCAGGCCGTCGGCCAGTGCCTTCTCGATCTGCGGCACCGTGAGGCCGCCCACCGTCACCTGGCCGAGCAGCGGGAAGCTGATCTGGCCGGTGTCGGAGACGCGCGTCTCGATCGCGAGGTCGGGGTTCTGGTAGACCGCGACGCGCAGCACGTCACCGGCGCCGATCACGTATTCGCGCGGCCGGGTGTCGGGCGCCACGCCCGGTGCGATCGCCGGGGCGTTGCCGCTCACCACCGCCGCGGTCGTTGCGGGCGCGGGGGCCGTCTGCGCTTGCGCGAGGGCGGTTCCCCACGAGAGTGCGACCAGCGCGGCGGCACCGATCGTGCGCTGGGCAAGGCGTTTCATCGTCATGGCCATCGGGGGTGTTTGCATCACTTCAGGTTGGAGAGTCCCTTGTTGACGGACGACGCGTCGAGCGTGCTGCCCGAGGCGGCGGGGGCCGCGCCCGGGGTGGCGCTGGTCGCGGACACGTCCGCGGTCGGCGTCGTGACGACCACCGGCGGCGTGCCGTCGGCCGGCGCGGCGCCTGCGGCCTGCGCGAACTTGCCCTGGTACTCGATGCGGGCCACGGCGCGCAGCTGCTTCAGCTGCTGCTCMACCACCTGGCGCTTGCGGTCGACCAGCAGGTATTGCTGGATCGCGTTCTTCGCCTCGGGGGCGGCCAGCGGGGCGGACTTCACCGACACGATGGTCAGGATGCGCGCGCCGAGCGGTCCGGCGATCACGTGCGACTGGCCTTCCTTCAGCGCGGCCATGGGTGCGGCGGCCTGCATCGGCAGCGCGTCGGCGCCCTGCGTCAGCTGGCGCGTGCCGAAGCGCAGGCCGGCAACGCGCAGCGCGGCGGCCACGTCATCGGCATTCTTCGCGGCATCGAGCTGCGGCTTCAGTGCCTGCTGCTGCGCCGGCGTCGCCTCGACGGCCGTCTCCACCAGCGAGTAGACGCGGCGCTGCGCGAACAGCTCCGGATGGGCGTTGTAGTAGTC
>NZ_JBFUFP010000050.1:0-13938 GCF_056403375.1 Rhizobacter sp. P2_H2 | reverse complement strand
GTGCCGAAGTCGTCGATCGACAGGTGCACGCCGATCGCCGACAGCTCCTCGAGGATCTGCAGGTTGGCGCGCGTGTCGTCCATCGCCGCCGATTCGGTGATCTCGCAGGTCAGCAGCGAGGGCTCGATGCGGTGCGCACGCAGCGCCCGCTCGATGCGCTTGGGCAGGTCGGGCTGGCGCAGCTGGTGCACCGACAGGTTGATCGCCACGCGCATGCGCAGGCCCTGCTCGCGCCACACGCGGATCTGCCGGYACGCGTCCTCGATCAGCCAGTTGCCGAGCGCGTTGATCAGCCCGAAGCGTTCGGCCAGCGGGATGAAGACGGCCGGGCTCACCATGCCGCGCTGCGGGTGGTGCCAGCGCATCAGCGCCTCGGCACCGGTGATCTGGCCGCTCGGCGCATGGATCTTGGGCTGGTAGTACAGCTCCAGCTCGCCGTGCTCGATCGCGCGGCGCAGGTCGTGCAGCAGCTCGACCTGGTCGCGTGCACCGGCCACCATGCGCGGCTCGAAGAAGCAGTGCGCCGCGCCGCCGGTGCGCTTGACGGAATTCATCGCCGCCGCCGCATGCGGCACCAGCTTCGACAGCGCGCCGTCGTCGGGGTACATCGCGATGCCGATCGAGCAGCTCAGCGGCACCTCGTGCCCGTCGAAGCGGCAGGGCTGGCTCAGCGCCGCCATCACGCGCGCCGCGAGCCGCCCGGCATCGTCCTTGTCGGGCGAGCCTTCGAGCAGCACCAGGAACTCGTCGCCGCCGGCCCGCGAGACCATGTCGCGCTCGCCGGCCAGGTRCATCATGCGCCCGGCCACCTCACGCAGCACCGAATCGCCGCTCGCCTGGCCGAAGGATTCGTTGATGGCCTTCAGGCCGTCGAGGTTGCAGAACAGCAGCGCGAGCCGGTGCCCGTGGCGGTCGGCGCGCAGCACGGCACGCTGCAGCCGCTCGTCGAACATCGCGCGGTTCGGCAGCCCGGTCAGCCGGTCGGTGTAGGCCGCCACCTGCAGCTCCTCGCGGGCGCGCCGCAGCATCGAGCGGAAACGCGCCTCCAGGATCGAGGTCAGCAGCAGCAGCACCAGCAGGATCGGCGCGCCGACGATGGCCAGCGCGGTGACGGTGGCCAGGCTCACTTCGTCGGCGGTCGGCGACAGCGCCAGCATCGGCACCTGCGCAGCCATCACGACCGACGCATTGCCGACGGCCATCGCCGTGCCCAGCACCAGCGCGACGATCGCGCGCCACTGGAAACCCACCGGCGCGACGCGCCGGCGCCAGGCCATCAGCCACAGCCCGCTGCCGCCGATCGCGCAGGCGGCCAGCCAGCCGGGCACCAGGATGCGCCACTCCCATTCGACCTGCGGCTGCAGGCGCAACGCGAGCAGCGCGACGAACGAGGTCGCGCACAGCGCGCTGCCGACCGTCAGCGCGGCGAGCAATCCGTCACGCACCTGCAGGCCGGCACGGCTGCCGAGCAGGCAGGCGAGCAGCGAGCCGGCATACGCCACTGCCAGCGAGCCGAGCACCACCCAGCCGCTGTAGCCCATCGGGAACGGCAGCGGCCCGGAGGCCATCACGATGAAATGCAACGCCCAGGTGCCGACGGCCAGCGCCAGCGCCGAGCCGGCCAGCGCGCGCAGCGAGGTCGCGCGGTGGTTCGACGCGACGCCGCGCGCCAGGTCGAGCGCGACGTACGCGGCAAAGACGGCCATGCCGAAGGAGGCCGCCCACAGGTCAGGCCGGAACCTCCAAGGAATGAATGCCTCGTCCATCGAACTCGCCGCTCCAGGTCGTTCGGTCGTTATCGGCCGGGACGACGCGGGCTTGAGGCGCCCGAAGACGATCGGCGGTCAGTGCATGAAGCCGATCCCGCGGCGTTGCCGCACCTCGGGTTTCACACGATGCTCCGACTCAAGCTGGGACAGGAATTCCGCGGGAGTGAACGCTTCCCCCAACACGTCGATCTGGCGCCGCACCGCGGCGAAGTCGCCGGGCGTGAGCAGGTCCAGCTGCGCCAGCCGGTCGCGTTGCTCGCCGTCGAGCAGCCCGGCATCGCCGCCCAACGCCTCGGCGATGAACATGCGCTCGCGCTGCGCGGCGGTCAGCGGCCGGAAGCGGATCTTGAACGTGAAGCGCCGCAGCGCCGCCTCGTCGAGCTCGTCGAACAGGTTGGTCGTGCAGATGAAGACGCCGGCGAAGCGCTCCATGCCCTGCAGCATCTCGTTGACCTCGCTGACCTCGTAGTTGCGCTCGGCCATGCGGCGGCTGCGCAGGAAGCTGTCGGCCTCGTCGAGCAGCAGCACCGCCTGCTCGGTCTGGGCGTCGTCGAACATGCGCGCCATGTTCTGCTCGGTCTCGCCGACGAACTTGCTGACGATGTCGGAGGCCTGGCGGATCATCAGCGGGCGCTGCAGCTGCTGCGCGATGTGCTCGGCCAGCGCCGTCTTGCCGGTGCCCGGCGGCCCGTGGAAGCACAGCGTGCCGTGGCCCTTGCGGCGCAGCGCCTCGATGATGCGGGGCAGCTCGAAGCGCGATTCGGTGTTGACGAGGCCCAGGTCGTAGGTGGTCACGACGTGGCGGGCCCCGCGGCCGTTCGTGCCGTTGCCGAGCGCCTTGTCGGCGTGGCCGAGCTGGCGCTCGATCAAGGCCTCGATCGCCGGGGCGCTCTCGTCCTCGGCGGCCAGCCGCGCGAACTTCACCGCGGTGCGCACCTGCGCCGGCGTCAGGCCGCGCCGCTCGGCCAGCCGCGCGGCGAAGCCTTCGGACACCGGCACGTCGACCAGCGCACGCGTCACCAGCGCCTCGCGCGCGCCGGGCGGCGGCGATTTCAGCTCGAGGTGGTACTGGAAGCGGCGGCGGAACGCCGGGTCGATCTGCTCGATGCGGTTGGTGACCCAGATCACCGGCACCGGGTTGGTCTCGAGGATCTGGTTGACCCAGGCCTTGCCGCTGACGCTGCCCGACACGACGCCGTCGCCGGTGTCCATGCGCGCCATCAACTGGGCCGCATCGGTGGAGATCGGCGGGAACACGTCCTCGACCTCGTCGAACAGCAGCGCCACCAGGTTGCCGCCCTTCAGGAACACCTGGCTGATCTGCAGCGAGCGGTAGCGGTCGCGGCCCGACAGCGAATTGCCGTCGCGGTCGGCGTACTCCACCTCGTAGAGTTCCAGCCCGGCGGCCTGCGCGGCCACCTTGGCAAGCTCGGTCTTGCCGGTGCCGGGCGGGCCGTACAGCAGCACGTTGACGCCCGGTGCCTTGCGCGCAACCGCATGGCGCAGCAGCGCGGTCAGCACGCGCTGGTCGTCGCCGACGTAATGGAAATCCCCCGGCGTCAGCTCGCTGCGCGCGGCCGGCCGGGTGAACACCGCCATCAGGTCCGAAGGGCCGGCGTAGTGGCGCATCAGCACCGGCGGCAGCTGCTCGCTGACCTTCATCAGGTCGGCCAGGTCGGTGATGTTGTGCTCGGAGATCAGGTTCTCGACCATGCCGATGCGCTCCAGGCGCGAACCGGCACGCAGCGCCTCGGCCACGTCCTGCTCGTTGACGCCGGCCACCGCGGCGATCGCGGCATAGGCCTCCTGCGCGTTCGACACCTTGAACTCGACCAGCAGCCCGCGCAGGTCGCGCTGGTAGCGGGCGAGCGTGCCGTACAGCAGCAGCGCGCGCTCGGCCGGGTTCAGCTGCAGCAGGCCGGCCAGCGCGTCGATGTTCTTCTGCACCAGCGTCGATTCCTTCTTCAGGCTGCGGTCGAGCCAGTCGGCGGTCGCGCCCAGCACCGCCAGCAGGTCCTTCGGTGCGTCCTTGATGTACTCGTCGACGTAGAAGAACAGCGTGCCCTCTTCATACGGGCCGCGCCATGCACCATGGCGGGCCATGAAGGCCTCGTCGGCCAGCGCCTCATGGCCGCGCCAGTGCTCGTTGCCCTTGCAGCGGTTCTTCAGGAAATCCCGCAGCCGCCCGAGCACGCTGGCCGGCCAGACCAGGTGGCGCCCGGTCAGCGACAGCAGGCTGTTCCAGTCGCGCCGCAGGTTGAAGCGCCCCGCATGCCGCACCGTGAGCGTCAGCACGAACTGCGAGCACATGCGGTCGAGCACCGGCGCCTCGGTCAGGCCGGGCGACAGCAGCATGCGTGCATCGAGCTGGCGGGTTGCCATGGATCCTCCTGCGGTGCGGGCCATCTTGGCGCAGCCCGCGCCGGGCGGCAAGCCCCATCGGCCGGGGGAGGAACCCGGCTTTACAAATCTGTCAGTGCAGGACGAGGGGCTGCTGCATGAGCGACGAGAACCGCTCGAGGTAGTCGTCCATCTCCTCCTCGCTCGGCGAGGTCTCGATCAGCGCCTCGACGCCCTGCTTGAAGCTCTCGGCCATCGCCCCTTCGATGAAGATCTCCTTGCGCGCGAACTTGTCGACGATCTCGTAGCCGCCGCGCATCAGCGATTCCTCGCGCACGGCGCTGGCACCCTGGGTGGTGTCGAACTGCACCACGACGAAGTTCTCGGAGTTATAGAGCATGTGCATGGAAAGCTCTCCTTCAAGGACAGTTGGTGGGGCGTTGACGGTTTTTCAAGTCGCGCCCCGGTGCCATCAGGAGGCGATCTGCATCTCTTGCAGGATCAGGTCGAGCACGTCGTTCGACCCGTCGCTGCTTTGCCGGTAGCGCACCGGCAGGAAATGGCGCGCCGGATCGAGCCAGACCTCGATGCGCGTGTCATGCGGCTTGCGCGGCTCGCGCGTGAAGCGCCAGGCGGGCGTCGCCTGGTCCTGCACATTGACGCTCTGCAGGCCTTGCGACACGAAGTGCCAGACCTCGCCCTCGCCCTTGGCCCCGGCCACGAAGAACGACAGACGCTCGCCGGCGGCCGGCGGCGCGCTGCGGGCGCTCAGCACCGCGCCGAGCTGGATCATCCAGCTGAGGCGATCCTGCGCGCCGGCCACCAGCGGGTACTCGGTGCTCGGGCCGGAGAACGTGATCTTGCCGGCCTCGCGCTGGAAGTTGGCCGCCTGCAGCGACTTGCCGCGGCGTTCGTCGGTGAAGCGCAGCGGCGCGATGCCCGCCTTGTCGACGCGCCCCTGGCTGGCCCAGGTGAAGACGCGGAAGCCGGCGACGCTGCCTTCGAGGCGCACCTGGTACTGGCCCTGGGCGTTCAGGTTCTGCCACTGCAGCTCGCTGCGGCCGCTGAAGCCGCTGCGGCGCAGGTCGAAACGCAGCACGGCCGACGGCGGCAGGCGGGTCGGGTAGACCGGTGCGACCTCGGCGTCGTCCGGTGCGGCGGCCGCCGGTGCCGACGCGGCGCGGGCGGCCGCCAGCAGCGTCGGCGTGTCGGTCGGTGTGTCAGATGGGCGGGGCCTGGGCTCGGTTCGCGCCGAAGCGTCCCGGCGCGGCACGGCCGGGGCCGGCGGCGGCGGCGTGACAACGGCGGCGGCCGCTGCCGCCTCGACCGAGCGCACCTGCATCGCCGACACCACCAGGTCGGAGCGCCCGGCCGATGCGCCGCCCGCGACGCCCTGCCAGGCGGCGGCGTGCATCAGCAGCACGAGGGACAGGGCGGTGAGGGGGGGCAGGATTCGCAAGGGGGCGGGGCGACGGGCAGTCAAGTTGGGGGATGGGAGGCAGATGGGGACCGATCAGGCATCGACAATACGGCAAACCTCATGCCCTTTCCCGGGCCTTTCCCCGATCCTACGGACACCCGATGAAACTCGCCACCTACAAGGACGGCTCGCGCGACGGCCAGCTGGTCGTCGTCTCGCGCGACCTGAGCACCGCCCACTACGCCACCGGCATCGCCACGCGCCTGCAGCAGGTGCTGGACGACTGGAACTTCCTGTCGCCGCAGCTCGAGGATCTTTACGTGACGCTGAACCACGGCAAGACCCGGCATGCCTTCCCGTTCGAGCCGAAGCAGTGCGCCGCGCCGCTGCCGCGCGCCTACCAGTGGGCCGACGGCTCGGCCTTCATCAACCACGTCGAGCTGGTGCGCAAGGCGCGCAACGCCGAGGTGCCGGAGAGCTTCTACACCGACCCGCTGATGTACCAGGGCGGCAGCGACGACTTCATCGGCGCCTGCGACGACATCGTCGTGCCGAGCGAGAAGATGGGCATCGATTTCGAGGCCGAGGTCGCGGTCGTCACCGGCGACGTGCCGATGGGCACCGCGCCGGAGCAGGCGCTGGAGGGCATCCGGCTGCTGATGCTGGCCAACGACGTGTCGCTGCGCCACCTGATTCCGGCCGAGCTGGCGAAGGGCTTCGGCTTCTTCCAGAGCAAGCCGGCGACCGCGTTCAGCCCGGTCGCGGTGACGCCCGACGAACTGGGCGCCGCCTGGAAGGGCGGGCGCGTGCACCTGCCGCTGCAGAGCACCTGGAACGGCAGGAAGGTCGGGCTGTGCGATGCCGGCGAGGAGATGACCTTCCACTTCGGCCAGCTGATCGCCCACATCTGCAAGACGCGCAACGTGCGCGCCGGCAGCATCGTCGGCAGCGGCACGGTCAGCAACAAGGACTGGTCGCGCGGCTACAGCTGCATCGCCGAGAAGCGCGCGATCGAGACCATCGAATCGGGCGAGCCGAAGACCGAGTTCATGCAGTTCGGCGACACGATCCGCATCGAGATGAAGGGGCTCGACGGGCATTCATTGTTCGGTGCGATCGACCAGCAGGTGCGGCAAGGCGGCGGCACGTCCGACGCGGCGGACTGACCTGGGGGAACTGACGCGATGGACATCCGCTCGCTCTGGGATTTCGACGACCCGGCGGCCTCGGAGGCCCTGTTCCGCCGCCTGCTCGCCGATGCGCAAGGTGACGACGCGCTGTCGCTGCGAACGCAGATCGCGCGCACGCACAGCCTGCGGCGCCAGTTCACCGAGGCCCATGCCGAACTCGATGCGATGCTGCAGGCGCTGGACGCGGCGGGCGCCGAACCGCGGGTACGCCACCTGCTGGAACGCGGCCGCACGCTGCGCTCAGCCGGCGAGCGCCAGCAGGCCAGGCCGCTGTTCGCGCAGGCGGTCGATCGGGCGCGCGACGCGCGGCTCGATGAGCTGTTGGTGGACGCGATGCACATGCTCGCGCTCGTCGAGCCGGACACGGCTGACCAGTTGGCCTGGAACGACCGCGCACTGGCCGTCGCGCTGGCATCGGACGAAGCCAACGCCCGCGCCTGGGAAGGCTCGCTGGCCAACAACATCGGGATGAGCCTGCACGGCGCCGGCCGTTTCGACGAGGCGCTGGCGAGCTTCCGGCAGGCGCTCGCGGCGCGCGAGCGTGACGGTCGCCCCTCGCAGGTGCGGATTGCGCAGTGGATGGTGGCGTGGACGCTGCGCGCGATGAAGCGCCACGCCGAGGCACTGGTCCTGCAGCAGCGGCTGGAGCGGGAGTGGGCTGCCGCGGGCGAGGTGGACGGCTGGGTCTATGCCGAGCTGGGCGAGAACCTCGCCGCACTCGGTCGCGAGCCAGAGGCGGGGCCGTGGTTCAGCCGCGCGATCGATGCGCTGGGGAACGACCTGCCGGATCCGGACACCCTGGCGCGGTGGCGCCGTGTGGTCGGTTGAGCGCCAATCCGGGACTCAATGGTCGTAGACGGTGTCCAGCGACCGGAACCCCTTGACCTCGATCGGGTTGCCCGACGGGTCGCGGAAGAACATCGTCCACTGCTCGCCGGGCTGGTTCTCGAAGCGCACGCCCGGTGGCAGCACGAAGTCGGTACCCGCGGCCTGCAGCCGCTGCGCGAGCGCCTGCCAGTCGGGCAGCTCCAGCACCACGCCCAGGTGCGGCATCGGCACCAGGTGCGCACCGACGCGGCCGGTGTCGGTGGTCGCGAACGGCTCGCCCCGATGCAGCGACAGCTGGTGCCCGAAGAAGTCGAAATCGACCCAGGTGTCGGTGCTGCGGCCCTCGCGGCAGCCGAGCACGCCGCCGTAGAAGCGGCGCGCGGCATCGAGGTCGGTGACGTGGAAGGCGAGGTGAAACAGGCTGCGCATGGTGTGGTGGATTCTCGCGCAGCTTGGCTACAGTCGCAGCCATGACGCCTTCCACCCTCGCCCTCGCGCGCCGGCTGCTTGCCGCCCTCCCGTTGCTGTGGTTCGCCGCCGGCGCGCCCGCGCAGGAGGCCGACCCGGCCTGCGCGCAGCAGGCCGCCGCGCAGCAGGCGCGTGCGCTGAGGGCGCAGTCCGATCCCGGCGGCTCGCGCGACCGCGGCTTCCTGTGGCGCCTCAGCAAGGGCGGTCACGACTCATGGCTGTAYGGCACGATGCACGTCGCGCGGCCCGACTGGGTGATCCCGGGCCCGGCGGTCGCCGCCGCGCTGCGCGAGAGCCAGCGCATCGCGCTCGAACTCGACATCACCGACGCCGACATCGCGCGCCGGCTCGGTGCCGCGCAAGCCCCCAGTGGCGGCGAGCCGCTGCCCGCGGCGCTGGAGCAACGCCTGCAGGGCCAGGCGCGCGCCGCCTGCATCCCCGACGCGATCAGCCGCTCGCTGAGCCCGGTGCTGCTGGCGCTGAACCTGGCCGTCACGGCCGGCCGCGCCGACGGGCTGGACCCGGCCTATGGCATCGACGCCTTCATCGCGCTGCTCGGCCACCAGCTGGGCAAGCAGGTCGATTCGCTGGAGACGCCGGAGATGCAGCTCGACATGCTGACCGGCGGCACGCCCGAGGAGCGCGTCGAGATGATCGACCGCACGCTGGCCGACCTCGAGAAGGGCCAGACGCGGCGCATGCTCAAGCGCATCGCCGACGTGTGGTCGGGCAGCAAGCTCGACGAGCTGGAGCGCTATGCGAGCTGGTGCGACTGCATGAAGACGGCCGACGACCGGCGCGACATGAAGCGCATGCTCGACGAGCGCAACCCGGCGATGGCCGAGCAGGTCGCGGCCTGGCACGAGGGCGGCGAACGGGTGTTCGCCGCCGTCGGCAGCCTGCACATGATCGGGCCGCAGGGCCTCCCGGCCCTGCTGAAGGCCCGCGGCTACCGCGTCGAGCGCATCGTCTTCAAGCGCTGATCAGTTGATGCCCAGCGTGTACTTGCCGTTGGTGGCGCCGGTGCCGCCGCTGTAGTACAGCACGCGCACGTAGTACGTCACCGCGCTCGCGCCGCTGTTGGTCACCGAGGCCGAGTCGACCAGGCCGGTGCTCTTCTCGCTCTTCGCGAGCTGCGTGCCGCTGGCGTTGTAGATGTACAGGTCGTAGTCGGAGCTGCTGTTCGGCGTCAGCGTCGCGGTCAGCGAACTGCCGCTCGCCACCGTCACCTTGAAGTAGTCGGTGTCGGAGCTGCTGGCGACCGTGCCGGACACCAGCGAGTTCTTGTTCACCGCCTGCGCCGTCGCGATGGTGTTGTTCGACTCGGTGTCCGTCACCGGCGTCGGCGGTGTCGTCGTGCCGCCACCGGCTGCATCGACCGCCGCGTTGGCATCCACCAGGCCCGCGCCGCACTGCGAGCAGGTGGCAGGGAAGGCCCGCGACGACGACTTCAGCAGCGTCTCCACCTGGTCCGGCGTCAGCGACGGGTTCTTCGCCAGCATCAGCGCCACCACGCCCACCACGTGCGGCGTCGCCATCGACGTGCCCTGGTAGTAGTCGTAGCTGTCGGCGCCCGGCGTCGTCGCGCCCGAGTTCAGCGTCGACAGGATGCCGTTCGCCGCACTCGAGCGCACGTCGCCGCCCGGGGCCGCGACGTCGACGATGGCGCCGAAGTTCGAGTAGTAGGCACGCCCGCCGCTGCGGTTCGTGGCCGCCACGGTGATGACGCCGCTGCAACTCGCCGGCGAGAAGCCGGAGGCGTTGGCATTGCTGTTGCCGGCCGCCACCACCACCACCGTCCCGCGGCTGCGGGCCGAGGTGATGGCGTTCTGCGAGGTGGTGTCGCACGCGCCGCTGCCGCCCAGCGACATGTTGATCACGCGCGCCGGGTTGGCATTCGCCGGCACGCCGCTCACCGTGCCGCCCGAGGCCCAGATGATGGCCGCCGCGATGTCCGAGGTGTAGCCGCCGCACTTGCCCAGCACGCGCGCCGGCACGACCTTGGCGTTGAACGCCACGCCCGCCACGCCGCTGCCGTTGTTGGTGACCGCCGCGATGGTGCCGGCCACGTGCGTGCCGTGCCAGCTGCTCGATTCGGCCGTGCTGCCGGTGCCGCATTCGCCGGCGGTGATCCAGTCGCCCGGATCCTTCGCATCGCTGTCGCGCCCGCCGCCGTCGTTGGCGGTGGCCGTGTCGGCAATGAAGTCGTAGCCGGGCAGGATGTTCGCCGCCAGGTCGGCGTGCGGCCGGTAGCCGGTGTCGATCACCGACACGACGACGCCGGTGCCGGTGGACTTGTCCCACGCGTCCGGCAGCCTCAGGCCGGCCGTGGCTTCGAAGTACTGCCATTGCTGGCCGTACTGCGTGTCGTTCGGCACGAACAACGCATGCAGGATGCGGTCGGGCTCGGCGTACTCGACGTTCGGGTCGGACGCCGCGATGTCACGTGCGATCTGGGCGACGTCGGCCTGCGGCAGCCGGCGGTCGAACTTCATCACGTGCGTGTCGAGCGCGCCGATGCGCAACAGCTGCATCTGCACGCCGGCGCGCAGCGCGACATCCTGCGCGCTGCGGTGCAGCACGCTGCGTTCGGTGGTGGAGGCCGTGGACGCGGCGCCGGCTGCGCCGCTGCGGTACTTGATGATCAGCCGGTCGGTGGGGGTCGGTACGTCGGCCTGGGGTACTGCGGTGATGCTCTGGGCCGCCGCTGCTGCCGACAGGACGCCGGCATGGGCCGAGAGCGCGGTAGCGCCCGTCAGGACCAGCAGGGCTGACAACACCCTGCGCAGAGAGATTCGATGCATGGATCGCTTTGTCATGTCTCATTCCCTTGTGAGGTTGGAAGCAAAAGCGCCGACAGTCAGCGGCGCGCCCTCAGGGTCGGGCACAAGCGGGGGTCGCGTCAACGCCGCTCGTCCTTCACCTGCAAGAGTTTTCAGGTAGGGGGGTGCTAGGGGTTGCGTGTGTGTGCGGCCCGTGCAAGGCGTGCACAATCGGCTGTCCAAAAGACAACAGCTGCCCACAAGGAGACACCATGGCCGAGGCCCCGAACTTCACGAAGCTGGTGCCCGGTTTCGACTTCCTGCAGGGGCTCGTGAAGAACGCCGGCGCCGCGCTGCCGAACATCGGCCAGTGGGTCGCGCCGACGCTGAACCCCGAGGAGCTCGAGAAGCGCATCGAGGAGCTGCGCACCGTGCAGTTCTGGCTCGAGCAGAACGCCCGCATGCTGGGCGCGACGATCCAGGCCCTCGAGGTGCAGCGCATGACGCTGTCGACGCTGAAGACGATGAACGTGCAGATGGAAGACCTGCGCGATTCGCTGACGGCCAGGCCCGCGGCCACCCCTGCTGCAGAACCAGCAGCCGACCCCGCGCCGGCGCGCAAGCCGGACGCGAAGGCCCGCTCGAAAAACGACACCGCCGCGGCCAACCCCGCCGCCGTCGACCCGATGCAATGGTGGGGCGCCCTCACCAAGCAGTTCACCGAGCTCGCCGCCACCGCGATGAAGGACAGCGCGTCGGATGCGGCGCGCAACCTGGCCGGCGCGCTGGTCAAGCAATCGGTCGACGCCGCCGGGCAGACGCTGAAGCGCGCGGCGACGATGCCGGGCGAGGTGGCGATCAAGACGGTGCGGACGGCCAGGGCGGTGGCCAAGACGGCCGCCAAGACAGCGGCAAACACCGCAGCCAACACCGCAGCCGCCCGCAAGCGTGCCGCGCCGCGCCGCTGAGGAGCCCGCCGCGATGAAGCTGTTCGCCCACGCCCACGCGACCCACCCCGACTGGCGCATGGCGCTCGCGCTGTCGGCCGCGCAGATCGACGCGCAACGTGCCGACCCGGGCGGTGCGCACATCAGCGAGCCGACGCTCGGCTGGGTCTACCTCAGCGACCACTACGCGCCACATGCCACCRAGCTGCTGGCCGAGCTGCGCCAGCGCTGGCCGGGCGTGGCCTGGGTCGGCGCGGTGGGCGTCGGCATCGCGGCCAACGGCGTCGAGTACTTCGACGAGCCGGCGCTCGCGCTGATGCTGTCGGACCTGCCGCGCGAGCAGTTCCGCGTGTTCTCGGGGGCGGCACCGCTGCATGGTGATGCGGGCTTCGCGCCCAACTCTGCGCAGGTCCATGCCGACCCGGGCGCCACCGACCTGGCCGAGCTGATCACCGAGATGAGCGACCGCACCGCCACCGGCTACCTGTTCGGTGGCCTCGCGTCGGCGCGCACGCAGGCGCTGCACATCGCCGACGGCGTGTTCGACGGCGGCCTGTCCGGCGTCGCGTTCAGCCGTGAGGTGAGCCTGGTCTCGCGCGTGACGCAGGGCTGCCAGCCGGTCGGCCCGGCACGCCGCATCACGCAGGGCGAGCGCAACGTGGTCGCGCAGCTCGACGACGAGCCGGCGCTCGACTGCCTGCTGCGCGACCTGAAGATCGACGGCGACGAACCGCGCGAGGCGCTGCCGCGGCTGCGCCAGACGCTGGTCGGCCTGAGCGACCCGCGCGACGACCTGATGGCGCGGCCCGGCCAGTTCGGCACCGACACGCGGGTGCGCCACCTGGTCGGCATCGACCCGCAGCAGCGCGGCGTCGCGGTCAGCGACCAGGTCGAACCCGGCATGCACCTGGCGTTCTGCACCCGCAGCACCGAGGCGGCGCGGCGCGACCTGGTGCGCATCTGCAGCGAGATCCGCGAGGAGCTGGAACCCGAGACGATGCCGCGCGAGACCGCGCTCGCGCTGCAGCAGGGGCCCGACGGCAGCTCGGCCCCGCATGCGGCGCGCCGCATGGCCGGTGCGGTCTACGTGAGCTGCGCCGGCCGCGGCGGCCCGCATTTCGGCGCGCCGTCGGCCGAGCTCGCCATCGTGCGGCGCGCGCTCGGCGACGTGCCGCTGGTCGGCTTCTTCGCCGCCGGCGAGATCGCGCGCCACCACCTCTACGGCTACACCGGTGTGCTGACGGTGTTCACGACCGCCGCATGAGCCTTCATGCACCGGTCACGCTGCGTGCAGGGCGTGTCACGCTGCGGCCCTGGCGTGACGACGACCTCGCCCCCTTCGCCGCGATGAACGCCGACCCGCAGGTGATGCGGCATTTCCTCGCGCCGCTGACGCGCGAGCAGAGCGATGCCTTCGCGGCACGTGCGCGGCTGCACATCGAGCAGTTCGGGCACGGGCTGTGGGCGCTGGAAGTGCCGGGCCTGCCGTTTGCCGGCTTCGTCGGGCTCTCTGCGGTGCCGTTCGAGCTTCCGGTGCCAGGCATCGCGCCGGATCCCCGGGAGATCGGTTGGCGGCTGGTGCGCGCGGCCTGGGGACAGGGCTTCGCCAGCGAGGCCGCCCGTCTCGTGCTCGATCATGCGTGGCAGGTGATGCGCCTGCCGCAGGTGGTCTCGTTCACGGCGCTGGACAACCAGCCGTCGCGCCGGGTCATGGAACGCATCGGCCTGGCGCAGCGCGCGCAGTTCGATCACCCGCGCATCGCCGCCGGCCACCCGCTGCGCGCGCATGTGCTGTACGCGGCCGAAGCGCCATGAGCACGCGCTACAGTCGTGGGCTCGTCGAACAGGCCGATGTGGGAGACCTGACCCCGTGAATGCCCTTCTTCCGGTCCACGCGACCGGTGCCGGTGCGCCCAGCGCCGACGAACGCGCGCAACGCCGCGCGCAGGTCGTCGCTGAACTGTCCCCGCTGCTGCCGGCGCATGCGCTGCTGTCGCGCGGCGAAGACACCGTGCCGTACGAATGCGACGGCCTCACCGCCTACCGCCAGCAGCCGCTGGTGGTGGCCCTGCCCGAGACCGAGGACCAGGTCGCCGCGGTGCTGCGCGCCTGCGACCGGCTCGGCGTGCCGGTGGTCGCGCGCGGCGCCGGCACCGGCCTGAGCGGCGGCGCGCTGCCGCATGCGCTGGGCGTCACGCTGAGCCTGGCCAAGTT
>NZ_JBFUFP010000049.1:0-13982 GCF_056403375.1 Rhizobacter sp. P2_H2 | reverse complement strand
CTCGGTGGTCGTGGCGGCGATTTAGCTGGCGGTGGCCTGTTGCTCCTTGGACGTGGCGGCGATCTCGGTCGCCGAGGTGTTGACCTGGATGCCGGACTGCTGGACCTGGCCAAACAAGACCGTCAGTTGCTCCGTCATCCGGTTGAAACCCTGCGCCAGCGTGCCGAACTCGTCGCGCCGCTCCAGGTTCATCCGCTGAGTCAGGTCACCGGTGCTGATCGCGTCGGCGGCGGTGAGCAACCGGCCCAGCGGCCGGGTGATCGATTGCAGCAGCACATGGCCGAGCGCCAGCCCCAGCAACAGGGCCGCAGCGAGACTGACCACGATGGCCATGTTGGCTGTGGCGACCGATCTCATGATCTGCCGGCCTGACTCCTCGGCATCCGTCATGTTGTAGTCGACGATGGATTGCACGGCGGCGCGGATCTTTTCGAACTGCGGGTCGAGCTGGCTGTGCAGCAGCGCCCGGGCCTGGTCGTTCTTGTTGGCCGCGCTCAGCTTCAGGATGTCCTCCTGCGTGCGCAGGTAGGCATCGGCGGCGTGAAGGCTCTTGAACGCGTCGTAGTTCTCGCGATCCCCGGCCGTGAAGATGGTGCCCTCGTAGCTCCTGGTCAGGTTCTCCAGCCTGGCACGGTTGGCCCGCAGCTTTGATTCGACCTTCCGGGCCTCGGATTCTTCCGTCTCGAGCACATGCTCCTGGGTCAACGTGTAGTTCTCTTGCCAGGCGGCCATCAACTGACCGCTGTGCAACATGCCGGGCAGGGCCTCCTTCTGAAGGGTGGTCGCGTCCTGTGCGACGTGCGCGAGGCAGGCGTAGGCGACGGCGCCCATGACGATCATCAGCGCCAGCACGGCGGCGAAGCTGGCGAGAATGCGGTGCCGTATGGTCCAGTTGGCCATGAAGTTCGGTCCCTCACCATGATTTGCGCCTCACCCGGCCACAGCGGACAGGTCGACGTAAAGCAACGGACCATACGCCCTATCCAACGCCTTTTCCATGCGCCGCCGCACATAGGGCCAAATCTTCGCGCTCTCGGGCGTCAAGCGAGCGTTCGAGCTGGCGCTCTCGCTCTCGCTGCATATTCAGGCGATCCAGTGAACGCGTGTCGAATTCGCGGCGCCGGGTAGCGGCAGCGATTCCGCTTCGGCTGTGACCGCATCGCGATCTTCGGACGACATCCGCTGCCACGGCTGGACCGTGACGTCGCGGCCGGCGCGGCGCCACGTACCGACAAGTTCGCCGTCGAGCATGATGGCGCCGGGCCAGACGCGGGACGTCCACAGTGCAGCGCGACGGTCCGCCTCGGGAACCAGCAGCTCGCGATCCGCGCCCTGGAGGAGGAAGTACGCGTCCCCGCTGGGCAGGAGCCGCACGCCTTCGACCGGCCCGGCGATCGCCCGAAACCCGGCCTCCTGCTCCGCCAGGATCCAGGCGTCGCCGGCCGGCGTCCGCACGGCGACGAGGTCTGGCGCGAGTGCCTTGTGCGCCGCCAGTGCGGCGACCTTCGAGATCCCGGCCCACGCGGCGAAGCCCTCAGCCGTAGCGGGACCAAAGACGTGCAGGTGCCGGCGTGCAAGCTCGAGTTGTGCCTGCGCCGGGTCCATCGCGGGCCGCTCGACGGTCCGGACGGTCGGCCGCTTGGCACCGTCCCAGCGAATCAGGACGGTACCGGTCGCTGCCGCATAGCGCAGCGAGTTGGGAGCGACGTTCATCCCTTGTCCTGCCTCGGCGTAAGGCATCGCCCGTCCGTCGAGCCATTGGTGCAGGCGATCGGCGAGATCCTCGGCCCTGCGCCGCTGCGCACCGCCGGCCGGCAGCCTGCCGAGCGAGAAGACGGCTCGATCTTCGGCCGCGACGGCGTAGGCGCTGAACCGGGGACCCCAGAGCTGGACAAGGGACGAATCCGCCCAGGCTTCGGGCGTCGTGCCTGCAACCCGGGCATGCAGCGACAGGACCGCTGCTCGCGGCACGCTGTCCTGGAGGCCGGCGAACGCTGCGCGCCGCACCGATGCCGCGCCGGGTGACAGCCGCATGGCGAGCCCGTTGGCGTCTCGTYGATGGCCCAGGATCTGCTGCCGTGTCAGCTCGAGAGGCCGCAGTGTGTGCATGCCTGTCATTGTCCACCGCGGCTCTCCGTGTGTCCGCCCCCAGGGTTTCCACGATGGCCCCCACGCACATCGCCGATGCCCCGCCGATGTGTCCGCCCGCCATTGAGTCCCCGCCTCGTCGAACAAAGACTGGTCCGTTCCCGACCGTGCACCCGGCGGTGACCCGCTGGGGGCGCATCGACATCCTGGTGAGCAACGCCGGCATCCTGCGCGACAGGAGCTCGCGAAGATGTCGCTCGACGACTTCAGGCTGGTGCTCGACGTGCACGTGATGGAGCGCMGTATGCAGCCGCAGTTGACGTTGGAGAGAATGTGAACCTCGCGGGGGCGGACATACTCGACTTGATTCCAGATCAGGTCGAGGAAACCTCTGCCGTTCTTGTGTCTGCGAGCGGCGGCCTTGCCAGATCAACACGAGCACCGAGGGGGAAATATTGATGCAATGGCGTCGTCGCTTGCTGCGAATTGGCGTGGGTGTGTCCGGCGGTTGCCGGCTCCTGTTGTGCCGGGTGTCGTCGGCACTGGTGGCAGTGCCGGCCTTGCTGGCGGCATCGTCGACTTGGGCCGGCTGCGATCTCAAGCAGATGGAGATCCCGGTGCGCGTGGTCGACCAGCGCCCGATTGCAATCCTGACCCTCAACGGGACCGAGGTGCCGATGCTGGTGGACAGTGGCGCCTTCTTCAGCATGCTCAGCGAGTCCACCGCGACACAGCTGAATCTGTCGTTGCGCAGTCTGCCGTATGGCATGCGCATCGAGGGCTACACGGGGCGCATCCATGCGAAGCTGACACGCGTTCAAACCCTGGGACTGCTCGGGGCTGAATTGAACAACGTGGAATTCATCGTCGGTGGCAACGAGTTGGGCGCCGGCATCATGGGGATTCTGGGCCGCAACATTCTGTCGATGGCGGACACCGAGTACGACCTGGCGCACGGCATCGTGCGCCTGAGTTTTCCGAAGGGTGCGTGTGCCGAGACCAACTTCGCCCATTGGGCCGGCGAGGCCCCGGTGATCGAAGCACCGCTTGGGACGACCCGGCATGACAGGGACACGGCCATCCGTGTGGCAGTCAGCATCAACGGCAAGCGCACGATGGCGCTGATGGACACCGGAGCGCCACATACGTCGTTGACGCTGGCGGCTGCCCGCCGCGCCGGCATCGACGAGGGCAGCCTGACGCCTCTGGGGCGCGTCGGCGGTGCGGGGGAAGGCCGCGTGAAGTCGTGGGCAGGCCCCGTCGCGTTGTTCGAACTGGGCGGGGAGAAGATCGTCAACACCCGCCTGGAGATCGACGATGCCGACGATTCGGAGCAGGGCATGCTGTTGGGGCTGGACTATTTTCTGTCGCACCGCATCTATGTCTCACGCCTGCAGGACAAGGTCTACGCCACCTGGAATGGCGTCGCCCCGTTCGCGTTCGCTCGAGCGGCCCCGGGCGAGTACGACGCTCGTTATGCAGCACTGCCGAAAGATGTCGGGAAGGACGATGCCGATGCCTTGGCGCGTCGGGGATCCGCTGCCATGGCGGCGGGGAACTACACGCGTGCCCTGGAAGACCTGAACCGAGCCTGCGAGTTGGCACCCGAGGTGGCCGACTACCTGTATGCCCGGGCGCGGCTGCATCTGATGATGCGCAAGTCACAGGCCGCGCTCGCCGATCTGGACGAGGCCTTGCGACTTGATCCCCAGCTGAACGAGGCGCGCTTCCGCCGCGCCTGGGGGAGAGTGGCGCTCGACAATCTATCGGGCGCGCAGGCTGATCTTGCACAACTCGACGAGGTTTTGCCGCCATCCTCTGCCCTGCGTGCGGACATGGCAGAGTTGCACGCCGTGCTTTCCCAAGCCCCGCAGGCTCTGCGGCAATTCGATCTCTGGGTGAATACCCACCAAAGAGACGCGCGCCTCGCCAGCGTTCTCAACAGCCGCTGCTGGATGCGCACGCGGCTCAACATGGAATTGACGCTGGCCCTGCAGGATTGCAAACAGGCGGTGGACCTGGATGAGGGGTCGGCGGCATATCGCGACAGCCTCGGCTGGACCTACTTGCGCCTGGGAGATGCGGCAAAGGCCAAGGCGGCCTTCGATGGCGCGATCAAGGTGCAGGCGCTGCCCTTTTCGCTGTACGGACGAGGTCTGGCGAAGCTGCGTCTGAACGACAGCACCGCCGGACAGCAGGATCTGGCAGCGGCCCGCAAGCTGAAACCCTCGATCGACAAGGACGCGCGCACGGAGGGCTTCGATTTCGTGGACGACGTGGCGCCGCCTGGGGTTTCGGGGTCGTGAGGATCACCGCCCGATCCGCGCCTGTGCCTGAGCCTCGACGAGGTCATGGCGCACGCCGGCGAGACCGTGCCGGCGTCGGGCCGGAGCCGTACCGGCTGGAGCTGGCCGAGGCCGAGCTCCAGCAGGCACTCTAGGCTGCGGCGACGGACTCCGCCACGAAGGCGGCGTAGGTGCGCAGCGGGCGTCCCAGGATCGCCTGCAGGCGATCCACCGCGCCGTCTTCGCCCCGCATGCCCAGCTTCTGGATGCCGGCCATCATCAGGCGCATGTCGTAGGCCAGCCAGGCCGGGCCGAACGACGCCATCTGCCCTTCGAAGGCGGCCACGTCGTCGCCGCCGTAGGCGATTTCGCGACCGAGGGCGGTGCTCCAGGCCTTTGCCGCGGAAGTGCCCGTCAGCGCCTGCGGGCCGACCAGGTCCAGCGTCACGCGCGGGAGCGGTGCAGGCGCCCCGTCACGGCGCAACAGCTCGGCGACGGCGAGGTCGGCGATGTCGCGCGCATCGATCATCGAGACGCCGGCCGTGCCGATCGGCATCGGGTAGACGCCGTAGCCCTCGATCACCTGCCGGACCGTGCCCTCGTTCTGCATGAAGTAGGCCGGACGCAGGATGGTCGCCGGCATGTCGAGGCTGTCGATCATGCGCTCGACCGTGTACTTGCTCGTGAAGTGGGGCACGTTGGTGTACTGGTCGGCGTGGATCACCGACAGGTAGACGACGCGCTCGATGCCGGCCTCGCGCGCCAGGTTCAGCGCGATGAGGGCTTGCGTCACCTCATCGGGCGTGACGGCATTCAGCAGGAACAGCGTTCGCACCGACGACAGCGCGGCGCGCATCGAGGGCACGTCGGTCAGGTCGCCGACCACTTCGGTGACGCCTGCGGGGAAGCTGCGCTTGCCCGGCTGGCGAACGAGGGCCTTGACGCTGGCGCCGGCGCCGGCCAGGCGTTGAACGATGAGGGAACCGATGGTGCCGGTGGCACCGGTGACGAGGATGCTCATGTGAATCTCCAGGGAATGATGGATCGGGTGGTTCAGAGGGATCAGCGGGAGAAGTCCGCCACGACCTTGCCGGTGCGCGAGGTGGTGCGATTGCGTTCGATGGCCGCAGGGAGGTCGTTGAAGCCGACCACCTCGCTGACCGGCGACTTCAGCGTGCCGGCGGCGACATCGGCCGCCAGCGTTTCCAGCAGCGCAGCGTCCGGCTTGTTCATGAACCACAGGCCGCGGCGGCCCGCCGGGGTGCGCGCCAGGATGTCGGGGGACGAGGTGCCGACGATGGCGYCGTTCTCCGCCAGGACCTGCCACGAGCGATCGAGGACCTCGCCTCCGACGTAGTCGAGCACCAGGTCGATGTCCCGGGCGATGTCCTCGAAGCGCTGGGTCTGGTGGTCGATGACGTGGTCCGCCCCGAGACCGCGCACGTACTCGACGTGGGCGGTGGCAGCGGTCGCGAAGACCTCGGCCCCCGCCCGTTTCGCGTACTGCACGGCGTGGCCGCCGAGCCCACCCGCCGCGCCGTGGATCAGGATGCGCTGGCCGGGGCGGATCGGACCCGCGTGATGCAGGCTCTGCCAGGCCGCCACGGCTGCCACGGGAATGGCGGCCGCCTGGACATCGTCGAGGCCTGCCGGCRTGCGAGCCAGGTTGCCTTCGTCGACCGCCACGACATCGGCGTAGGCGCCGAGCCTGCCCGGCGCTCCCATGACGCGATCGCCGACACGAAAGCGGGAGGCGCCGGGGCCGACGGCCTCGACCACGCCCGCCAGTTCGATGCCCAGCACGGCCGGCAGTTGGAGCGGGAAGGCGTCCCGGACGTAGCCCTCGCGGACCTTCCAATCGATGCCGTTCACGCCGGCGGCCCGGACCCGGACCAGGACCTCGCCGCGTCCGGCTTGCGGGCTGGCGATCTCGGCCACCTCGGCGGCGCTGGCGCCTCCATAGGCCCGGATCAGTACGGCGCGTTGTCGAGTGGTGCTCATTTGAAGTTCCTCGTATCAGGTTGCGATGACGAGAAGATAGACCGTTGCACTGATAAAACGAAGACGCCAGAATGTAGATACACCGTTTCAAATATGGAACACCATGGATCTGAACGCACTGGCCGACTTCGCGCTTGTCGCGACGAACGGGGGGTTGGGCAAGGCGAGTCGCGCCAGCGGCAAATCGAAGGCGACCTTGTCCCGGCGCATCTCGGACCTGGAGGAGCAACTCGGCGTGCGGCTCATCGAGCGCAGCGCCCGGGGGCTGAAGCTCACCGAAGCCGGCGAGCTGTTGATGGCTCGAACCGAAGGGCCGATCCACGAGGTGGCCGAAGCCATGACCGCGGCCCGGGAGGGGGTGGCCATGCCGCGCGGACGCCTGCGTGTCGCCTCGCCCGTGCTGTTCTCGCAACTGGCGATGGGGCGGATCAGCGCGGAGTTCTGCGCGGCCTACCCGGAGGTCACGTGCGAGGTGGTGGCCGAGGACCGCCTGGTCGACCTGGTCGAGGAGCAGTTCGATGTCGCCATTCGCATCAACCCGAGCCCGGACAGCAGCCTGGTGGGGCGGTGCTTCGCGAAGGACCGGCTGGTCGTCGTGGCCGCTCCCTCGGTGCCGATGCCTGGCCCGGGTGCGGTCAGGGCCGTTCCCGGCATCGTGTCCTCAAGCTTCCAGCCGACCCATTGGAAGCTCGACGACGGACGGCTGGTCCTGGACCCCATCCCGAAGCTGAGGCTGTCCTCGTTCCTGATGGTCCGCGACGCGGCCGTCGCCGGCGCCGGCGCAGCCCTCATCCCGCAGTCCATCGCATGGAACCAGCTGACCCGCGGGGAGCTGGTTCAGTGGGGGACGGTCTCGGGCGTGGAGGTCGCGCTGTGGGTCCTGCACACATCGAGGCGACTGCCTGCGCCGAAGGTCCGGGCGTTCGTGGAGTTCATGTGCAACCGGTACCCGGAGGAATCGCTGGTGCTGATGGGGTGAGGGGGGTGATCACCCGCCGATCAGGTCGAACTGCTCCCACGGCCCGATCGCCGTCCGGTTGGCGATCAGCGGTGCGGCGCCCGCGCTCTCGGCCGTCACGTAGCGGTTGTTGACCAGCGCCCGCAGCGTGACGCTGCCGTTCGGGTTGCGGATCAGCTGGAAGGTCTCCCACAGGCCGATGGCCGTGCGGTTGGCGATCAGCTGCGAGTTGCCGGCGTTGTCGGCGGTGACGAGCTTGCCGTTCGCATGCGAGCGCAGCGCCACGTTGCCGCCGCCGGCATCCAGCAGGTCGAACTGCTCCCAGCCGCCGATGGCCGCGCGGTTGGCGATCAAGGCGCCGTCGCCCGCGTTCTCCGCGCACACATAGGCGTTGTTGACGCGTGCCCGCAGGCTGACGACCCGGCCGGTGACCGGCGTCGTGCCGCCGGCCACCGGCTGCGTCGGGCGGGTGGGCGTGAGCGCGATCTGGCGCTTCAGCATGCGGCCGCCGTCGGCGGTGAGGCGCAGGTAGTAGTCGGACGAGCAGGGCGTGCCGTCTTCGTCGAGCGCGAGCATGCCGGAGTTCGACGGCAGGAAGGCCGTGGTCTCGGCGGTCTTGGCGATCTGGTTGCCCTCGTTGTACTCGTCGAACATCGAGATGTAGATGCCCTGCGCGCCCACCCGCACCATGTTGTAGAACTGCCGCCACATGAAGTCGCCATGGGCCCGCTGGCGCGCGCCCAGGTCGCCCGGCAGCACGCACGGCTGGTAGTCGATGCCGTGTGCATTGCAATCGGCCTGGTCCTGCTGGTTGGCATTGGCGTAGAACCAGTCGGAGCCGGCGGCATCGCCGATGCGCCCCACCATCCACGGCGAGATCATGTTGAAGGCGTGGTACACGTCGAGGTAGCCGGCACGCGAATCGCTGTTGCCGTTGCGCCACCAGGTGGGCACGCCGCCCATCACGTAGCAGCCCTGGGCCTTGAACCAGTTGATGACGTCGAGGCAGGCTGCCKCCGGCCACGGGTGGTTGTCGTCGTTGAAGCCGAAGCCCCAGATGCCCACCACCGGGCGGCCGTTCTGCTTCGCGTAGGCGGGCGAGGCGACCAGCGCCGCCATCTTGTTGGTCCAGTCGGCCTTGATCTCCGGCTGCATGTTCGCCCAGCCGCTCACGTCGTACATGATGTAGAACTTGCGCCCGGTCGCCTCGGCGGCAGTGCGCACCTTGGTCGCCATCGCATCGCGCGTGGCGCCTTCGCCGCCGTTCGGGTTGAAGCGCTGCAGTGCGGCGGTGTCGCAGCCGTTCTGCTGCATCCACAGGAAGTGCGTGTTGACGGTGGATTGGTCGTACGACGAGAACAGCGTGGCGGGCGAGCCGTTGTTCAGGTTGCCGTAGTCGCTGCGGTAGCCGGCGGCGTAGTCGCGCATGTCGGGCCACGCGCTGATGGCCTTGTTCGACGGCGACGGCGGGCGGCCCCAGTCGTTGGACCAGTGCCACCAGCCGCGGATCGGCGCGCCATCGCCCGCGCAGGCGAACCAGCCCTGGTAGCCGACGGTGATCTTGCCGACCACGTCGCCGACGGGGCTCGCGGCATGGGCCGCTCCGGTGGCGAAGGGCAGGGCGCCGGAGGCGGCGCCGGCGGCGGCGGATCCGAGGAAAGTGCGGCGGGTGAGTGTCACGTGGGCTCCAGGTCTGAAGGGTGCGGGCGGATCCTAGGCAGCCGACCTGTTCAGATCTGTGTGCGTGTGCGTCCGTTGCAACGCGATGTATGGGCGAAAGTGGATACGGTTCCACTCTGCGCCTGCGCGCCTGTCGTCACGCGATGTTTCCAAATCGCGGTGCAGCGGGGTTCAGGTGCGGTCCTCGTCGAACTGCTCGGCGCCGTCGACCGGCCGCAGCCATGGCTCGCGGCGCTTGACCCAGAGCTCGTAGCTCGGCACCAGCGGGGTGGGGGCCTGCGACAGCAGGCCGAGCTTGATCTCGGCCTCTTGCTCGTCGACGGAGAACAGCCGCGACCCGCATCGCGTGCAGAAATATCGCCCCTTGWAGTGGGCCGTGTCGCCGGCGTGCTCGAACTGCGGGGTCGGCCAGATGCCATAGAAGGTGAAGGCCGAACCGCTTTCCTGCCGGCAGTCGGTGCAGTGGCAGATGCCGACGCGCAGTGGTTCGCCCCGCACGGACACCCGCACTTGCCCGCACAGGCAGCTTCCCGAAAATGCTTTCATGGTCGAGCCTCATCCTGTCCAATCCACACGGACGATCAAACCTTGCAAGGACTCGCCATGTCAAGCACGTTGCCGAGCAACAAGTCGATGCCCGCTGCGGCCGTCATTCCGGTGCTGCCGTACCCCAGCGTTCCCGAGGCCACTGAATGGCTGTGCAAGGCCTTCGGCTTCACCGAGCGCCTGCGGATCGGATCGCATCGGGTCCAGCTGAATGCGCCGGCGGGGCAGGGCGCGGTGGTGGTGGCGGCGCGCGGGCCGTCCGCCGAGGCCACCTCGGCTTCCGTGGTGGTGCGGGTGCATGGCGTGGACGCGCTGTTCGAAGCCGCGTGCGCCCACGGGGCCACGGTGATCGGGYCGCCCCAGACGCACGTCTATGGCGAGCGCCAGTTCACGGTGGCCGATCCCTTCGGCCATGTCTGGACCTTCTCCGAATCGGTGGCGGATGTCGATCCGGCCGCGTGGGGCGGCGAGTACCTCGGCGAAGGCGACTGAGCTGCATCACGCGGCGCCAGCCCGGAATGCGGCCTTCATCCGCGCCTCCAAGGCCGTTGCATCGGCATCCCGGTGCGTGGCGCGCGCCGCGTGGATCGCGAGCAGATAGGCCCGACGCGTCGGCCGCGCCGCAAGGTTCTGCTGCGCCAGCGCCCAGGCCTGCTCCGGGGCGTCGCCTGCACCCAGGTAGAACTCGGCCGCGTGATCGGCAAAGGCGAGCGGATGCCTCGACAACAGCGCCTCGAAGCCACGCCTCGCCCGCTCGATCTCGCGCTCGCCGCGAGTGCGGTGCCCGGCGCGGACGTGCAGTTGCCCGAGCAAAGCCAGGGCCTCAGGTTCATCGGTGTGCTGCGTCAGGCGCTCGAGCCGCGCCGTCGCCGCCGGCTCGTCGCCACGCCTCACCTCCAGCTCGGCGAGGTGGATGTTCGCCACGACGAAGGCCGGCAGATGTCGCACGGCCTGCGCATACATGGCCTCGCCGCGCACCGGGTCATCGCCTTGCTCGGCCCACATCCGGCCGCGCATGAACCAGGTCCATGCATGGGGGAACGGCGAGGTCGTGTCGAGCTCGTCGAGCGCGGCGGCGTACAGGCGGTCGGCCTCGTCCAGGCGGCCCACGGCGGCATACGCGGTGGCCAGTGCGCTGTGCGATGCGAAGCCGGGGCGCCTCGCCACGTTCGACTCCAGTGGCGCGATCGCGTCGTGCGCCCGCCCTACCGCGACCAGGATCGACGCGCGCTGGGACGCCACCTTCTCGCCCTCGGCGCCAGCCCGCGCCGCGGCCTCCACGTCGGCCAGCGCATCCGCGAAGCGATGCACCGCCGCACGGCTGCGTGACCGGCGGAGCAGGTCGTCGGCGGTGTGCACATTCCGTTCTGCGAGGTCGACGACGCGGTCCAGCGCCGCGTAGTCGGCCAGCGTTCGCGAGCGCAGCAACAGCAGCTCGTCGATGCCCGCATCCCCCGCGGCCTGCGCGATCAGGTGGTCGAGGTTGGCGATGGCGATCGCGCCGTCGGTCGTCGCCGCCAGGAACGGGAACACGGTCGTCGAATGCCGCTTGTCGTCGTGGTCGACCCCGTCGTCGACGGTGTCCGGCGTGCCGCGGATCAGCAGCGAGCGGAACACGCCGTTGACGTTGTAGTTCGGCGTGCGGCCGCCGCAGTCGTTGACCGGTGCGCCCTCGGCCGCCGACTCCACCGCCAGGTAGCGGGTGCAGGTCGAGACCCGCGAGTCCACCCACAGCCTGTCGTCGGCCAGCAGCCTTGCCAGCGGCTGGTAGCGCGCCGGCGTGTCGTCGYCGCGCGCGGCCAGCCACTGGTTGCCGAGGATGCCGTCGAAGCTGTCGTACAGCGCCAGGTTGCGGCCGATCTCGGGCGCGAACTTCTGCCAGTCCACCGGGTCGGCGCGGTTGTACTCCTCCTTCATCGCGTCCGCGTCGTCGCTCGAGCCGATGGTGTGCAGCAGCGCATTGCCGGTCAGCGCGCGCCCCATGCGATCGATCGGCTTGCCCAGCAGCGGGCGGCCCGGTGCGGGCCGTTGCCGGTAGGTCCGCCCCCAGACCGCCAGCAGCGGGCCGCCCTGGTTCACGACCGACAGGTCCACCGAAACGACCAGCGCCGAGGTTTTCCATCCGGCCAGGAAATTCTTCGCCGGCTCGCCCTGGGTCTGGCGCCACTGCGCGAACACCTGCGCGGAGGTCTCGGCGTCGAACGCGAAGCAGCCGGCGGCATCCTTCGGCGCCTTGCCTTTCTGGATCGCATCGGCCGCAAGGTTCAGCGCGGCGCGCGTGCCCTTCACGTTGTTGAAGTACGGGTCGTCGCGCAGCCCGGCGAACACCCTGAAGCGCTTGTGGCGGCCTTCGAGGCCCTCGGCCCGGCTGGCATCGCCGCGCAGCTCGTCGCGGATGTCGCCAGGATCGCCCGCCCAGCATTCGGCCGCGTTCGCGACGTTGAAGCGGCACAGGATCGTCGTGCTGCTGGTCGTGCTGCCGAAGCGCGGGCCGCTGTCGACGTGGAACACGTACTGGACCTGGTCGGAGAACTGGCGGCCGACGATGTCCATCACCAGGTTCAGCCGCCGGCCGTCGGCGGAAGTCCAGGCGTAGAGGTCGCCGATGTCGGCTGCCGGGTCGGCGATCACGGTGGGCGTGTCGAGGTGGTCTGCCGCCTGGGCGGCCGGCGCCATGCCCATCGCGGCGGCGAGGCAGGCCAGGGCGCAATGCAGTCGGGTGTTCATCGTTCGGTGTGGATTGATGGAGGAGCTGCCAGCGTAGGCACTGCACGCGCAGCCGACTTGGCAAAAACTGCTGTCGCCCGCCCCCGGCTCCTAGAATTGCAGCCACTCCACCACCCGGCACGCCATGCCTGCTGCTCCGTCCGAAGGCCCCGCCGCCGACCGCGACTACCGCCCGCTGCGCGGCGCGTGCGGGCTGCACCTGATTCGCTGCGCGTGCCGCGCGGGTGCCGGCGAGCGGCCCCGTGACGAGGAGCACCGGGCGTTCTCGGTCACGCTCGTCGAACGCGGCTTCCTGGGCTACCGCACGCGCGCCGGTCGCGCAGTGCTCAGCCCCGGCTGGCTGATGCTCGGCAACCCGGGCGAGGGCTACGTCTGCTCGCACGAGGAAAGCGACGGCACCGGCGACGATTGCGTGGTGCTGTCGGTCTCGGCGCGGGCCTTCGACGACGCATCCGCTGCGCTCCGCCTGCCGGGCTTGCCTGCGCGCTTCGGCCGCGCGGCCTTGCCGCCGTCGCCGCGGGTGTCCGCGCTGCTGGGATCGCTGGCGGACGACGGCATCGAGGGCTTCGCGCTCGAAGAAGCGGCGCTGCAGGTGATCGGCATCGTGCAGGGTTCGCTGCACGAGGGTGCGGCACCGGCGGCCGTGTCTCGGCAGGACGAGCGGGCGCTGGCCGCCGCGCACTGCATCGAGCGCCGCGCTGCGGAGCTGCTGACGCTGGACGACGTGGCTGCCGCCGTCGGGCTGAGCACCTTCCACCTGATGCGCGTCTTCAAGCGCTCGATCGGCGTCACGCCGCACCAGTACCTGATGCGCGTGCGCCTGCTGCGTGCGATCGACCTGCTGCGGGACACGCAACAGCCGGTGACCTCGATCGCCTACGAATCCGGCTGGTCGGACCTGTCGAACTTCACCCGCACGTTCCAGCGGGACGTGGGCTGCTCGCCGGGGCAGTTCCGGCGGGGCGACAGGAGGCTCCTCGACGGGGCGCCGGGCGCCTGACGTTTGGTTGCAAACGGGCGCATCTCCGTCACGGGGCGGTCAACACTGGGCGGCAGCCCCATCCCAGAATCGCGCGGCCTTCCGGCCTGACGTGAGACTGCGAGAGAACAAGATGAAAAAGGGAACCGCCCGTTTGCATGGGATCAGCAGCTTGCTGATGTCGTTGTGCTTGACCGCTTGCGGCGGATCGTCGGGCGACACGCCGGCGCCGCCGGTGGGCAATGCGCCCGCTCCTGCGCCATCTCCGGCACCGACCCCGGCGCCCGCACCAGCACCCGCGCCCGCACCCGCACCCGCGCCAGCGCCAGCGCCAGCGCCAGCGCCCACACCCGCTCCGGCTCCTGCACCAGCACCAGCACCAGCACCAGCACCAGCACCAGCACCCACGCCGGCCCCGGCCCCGGCCCCGAGTCCTGCTCCGGCACCCGCACCCGCACCCGCACCGGCACCGGCACCGGCACCGGCACCGGCACCGGCGGTGGACCAGGGCACGACCCTGACCACCTGGGCCCCCGCGGGCGCGACCGAGAAGCCCACCGTCACGCCCGGCACCTGGCGCGCCGGCGGCCCGAACCCCGAGCAGTCCGGCTTCAGGCTCGTCAAGGAGTCGGCCCACTTCGCGTTCTATTCCGACGAGACGCTCTCCGATGCCGACCTGACCCTCGCGGCCAACACGCTCGAGAACACCGTCTGGGAG
>NZ_JBFUFP010000048.1:0-13998 GCF_056403375.1 Rhizobacter sp. P2_H2 | reverse complement strand
GCGGTGCAATTGCCGCCAGACCTTGCGAGCGCCATAGACCTGCAGGTTGGCGCGGTGCACCCGCTGGACCTCATCGACCAGGACGGCATCGCGCCTGGCTCGCTGCGGCACGAGCGCCGGGTTGCGCAAGCGCGCCGCGTGGCGCCAGTAACCCGACGGGGCAACCTGCAACGCCYTGCAGATCGGCTCGACCCCGAAGTGCYCGCGCTGCGYGTCGATGAACGCYCTCACTTCTTGTGATGGCGGTCGAGCTCCGCCTTCGCGAAAAACGCGCTCGCCAGCTTCARGATCTCGTTGGTCTGGCGCAGCTCSCGCACCTCGCGTTCGAGCTCCTTGATGCGCTGCTGCTCGCTCGTCGTCGGCCCGGGGCGCAGCCCCTCGTCGCGCTCGGCCTGCCTYACCCAGCGCCKCAGCGTCTCGCTCGTGCAGCCGATCTTGCCSGCGATCGACTCAATGGCCGCCCACTGCGACTCGTATTGGCCCTGCGACTCCAGAACCATGCGCACYGCGCGCTCCATCACCTCGGGTGAAAACTTCGGGGACTTCYTCATTGCTCCATTCTCTCAATCGAAGGAGCCTCCTCKRWACCCGGGGCGATTCAATAGTGACCTTCACGGATGGACGAGGACGCCGTTCACCCGCGGGCCAGCGGTTCTCGGCTCGCCTCTTGTGAGGCCCAGGAAGTGTGAGTTTGGTGGCCCTGAGAAGGGCCGTGGGCCGATCCAATCCATGTTCATCGGTGCCAGAGGATCAGTGCATCGAATGTCGGCAACTTCATATCCACGCTTCTCGACGAAAACGCCGGCGTGCTCAGCGGAGTCGCCTGTTCCGCCACCGTAGACCTGCAACTTGGGCCGCCAGACGCGCTCGATCTCGGGCGCGAGGGCCTCGTCGCGTCGACTGCGCGCGCACCGCCTGCGAGGGTCACCGAGACGCCCGCGACGTTTTGGGTCTGGACCTGAGCGTCGGACCAGTCGCTGTTCGATGTCAATCGAATCGGTCTGAATTTGCATCCTGTTGCATGGCGTCTCGCCGCGCCAACGCTGCACGTCGCTTTCGTCGGTTCGGCACAGTTTCATCAATTTTGCCCCATGTCGCGCCCCACACAATCGCGCCGGGAATTGAGAGCGTGGCACGTCGAACGACATGTACGCGCCGCACTTTGACGCCATAGGAACTTCACGATGAGCATGCCAAGCCAACGCCCGACACGTGCCACTGCAACAAGCGCACTGCTGTGCGCACTGGTGCTGTCATCCTGTGGAGGTGGCAATAACTCGGGCACCCCATCGCCGCCTGTCGGCTCTGCACCTGCACCAGCACCAGCACCAGCACCAGCACCAGCACCAGCACCAGCACCTGCTCCTGCTCCTGCCCAGGCCACCACCTGGAAGAGCGTGAAGTTCGGTGGTGGCGGCTACGTCAGCGGCCTCGTCTTCCATCCGACCACCGCCAACCTGCTGTACGCGCGCACCGACGTCGGTGGCGCCTACCGCTGGAACCAGGGCACGTCGTCCTGGACGCCCATCACCGACGGCCCGGGGTTCGGCGGAGGCGAGGAACGATTCCACGGCATCGAAAGCATCGCCGTCGATCCGAACAACGACCAGCTCGCCTACCTGGCCGCCGGCATGTACACGTCCGGTGGCAACGGCCGCCTGTACATCTCCAGCGACCGCGGTGACCACTGGACCCATGTCGCCCTGCCCTTCCCCCTGGGCGGCAACAACCCCGGCCGGGCCATCGGCGAACGCCTGATGGTCGACCCCAACAAGCCGTCGACGATGTTCTACGGCTCGCGCACGGCTGGCCTGTGGAAGAGCGCCGACTCGGGCCTCACCTGGGCCCAGGTCACGTCGCTGTCGAGCGCCACGTTGACCCAGGACCAGGTCAATGCCTTGGGCATGAACAGCGCGATGGGCGTCGAGACGGTCGTCTACGACACCGGCACCAAGGGCAGCGGCTCGGCCACGCAGACGATCTACGCGCCCATCGCGCCGGACTACGTCCAGACAGCAGGCCTGGCCTCGAACCTGTACAAGTCCGGCAACGGTGGCGCCTCGTGGACCCCGGTCTCGGTCCCGATCTCCGGCTATCACATCCCGCACATGGTGCGCGCCGCAGACGGCATGTTCTATGTGGCCTTCACCAAGGAGACCGGCCCGGGCGCCGGCGGTCCCGCCCGTCTCTACAAGTTCGACGGCAGCAACTGGACCTTGCTCGACAGCAACGACTCCGCCGGCTACGGCGGCGTGTCCGTCTCCGGCACCGGCTCGACCACGCGCATTGCGCTGGGTGTGACCAACACCTGGGGCAGCTTCAGCGGCCAGCAGATCATCCGGCTGTCCGACGATGCCGGCCGCACCTGGCGCGAGATCGCGGCCACCATGCCGCATACGCCGGCCGACGCGGCTTTCTGGGGCTGGCCCGACGACATCGAGATCGATCCTGCCAACCGGGATCACATCCTGTACGGCCATGGCGGCGGCGTCTGGGAAACCCGCAACGCGTCCTCGGCCACCCCGAGCTGGAACGAGCTGAACGACGGCATCGAGGAGACTGCCGTCCTGGGCCTGGCCACGCCGCCGGCGGGCGCCACGTACACCGTGATCAACAGTACGGGCGACATCGGCACCTGGGTGCACACCAACCTCGCGACCAAGCCGACGCTGACGCCGGCCACCAGCTGGAGCAACGGCTTCGCCGCCGACATGGCGTGGTCGGACCCGCAGTACATGGCCACCATCGGCGTCGTCCTGGGCAACAGCACCAGCTACGGCGCGTGGTCCGGCGACGGCGGCAAGACCTGGGCGAAGTTCGCCACCTACCCGCCGGGCGTCGCGGACAACAAGGGTGGGGAAGCGAGCATCGCGGTCACGGCGCGCAACAGGGCGGTCTGGGCGCCCGGCTACTCGGTACCGTCCTACACCACGGACAACGGCGCCACCTGGGTGCCGACCAATCTGCCGGCGATCGACAGCATCTTCCCCCGCGCCTACCACCTGGTCGCAGATCGCAAGAACCCGAACAAGGTCTATGCCTACGATTCCGGCGGCCATTGGTGGGGCACGCCGGGCAAGGTCTACGTSTCGACSGATGGCGGCCACAMSTTCACGCTGAGCCMGGGCTCGGTGGCCGCGGGGCTGGCCCCCGGCTACTTCTCGAACAATTCGCTCGCGGTCAACCCCAACGYCGAGGGCGACCTCTGGCTGGCCGACGGCAACGCCGTGTACCGTTCGGTGGATTCAGGGGCGACCTGGACGAAGCTGAGCCAGTTTGCGTCGATCCCGGGCAGCAACCCGTGGCCCGACGTGCAGGGCGCCACCCTGGTGGCATTGGGCAAGGCCAAGCCCGGCGCTGCGTACTCGGCAGCGGTCTACGTGGTGGGCGTGGTGAAGGGCATGTGGGGTGTGTACCGCTCCGACGACGCCGGCGTGACCTGGACTCGCTTCAACGACGACGCTCACCAGTTCGGCGGCATGAGCGTCATGGCGGCCGACCAGAACGTCTATGGCCGGATCTACGCCAGCGGCACCGGCCGGGGCCTGCTGTACAGCAATTGACTCCCGTCCACTTCATCCCCGCATCGCTCATGAACAAGGCAACTGCGTTGGGCACCTTGCCCGATAAGCCGGCACGCCGCGACTTCGTGCGCACCGTGGCAGGTGCCGGACTGGCTGCCGTAGCCTGTGGTGCGGCGGCCGCTGACGCCGACCCTTCCGCCAAGGTCTCCGCCGCCGAGTGGGCGCCGGGATCGGCCGGGCAGCGCTACGGGGCGATGAGTTCGGGAATGATGTGTCGAAAGGCGGATTCCGTCACGTTGCGGATTTCGGCCGTGCTACGGTCATGACTACGCGAGTTCTCGCGCCTACGATGTCACTGAAATGGTGGGTAGGAACGGACCACCATTTTCGGCACCGACATCAAGCTGATCCATTGCGGAAGGCCGCAATCTCATCACCGTGATATCGGAGCGAGGAAGGTCGTGCGCCAAGTTGAGCTTGGCGGGGCAACCAATCCGCACGTATGAAATGACCGCTCATATGTTCAACACCACCAACTTCGCCCGCGCGCTGCTCCTGTTGACCTCCGCCGTACTCATCTCTTGCAGTGATGAGCAAAACGCGAGCGAGGATTTGGCGGAAAGCAGCGGCTCCGCGGGAGGCGGAGGCTCACAGCAGGTTCATGCCATGAAGCACCCGGGTACGCCGCTCACCCTCTCGGATCTCCAGACGCTCAAGGCGTATGTCGATCAGGGCAAGGAGCCGTGGACGTCCGCCTTCAATCAGTTGGCAAACAGTCCCACGTCCAGGCTCAGCTATGCAGGGCATGGTGGCCCGTTCGCGAAGGTGAGCCGCGCGCCCGACGAGAATCTCTGGGCCTGGCGCAACGACATGACGGCCATCTGGGATCTCTCCCGGATGTGGTATTTCACTCGGGACGAGCGGTACGCGGAGAATGCGAAGAAGTTGCTGCTTGGTTGGGCCACCACCCAAGTCGAGTTCTCGGGTCGCGAGTCGATGCTCGACCTGGGCGAATACGCTTTCCAGTTCGTGGGCGGCGCGGACATCCTGCGCAGTACCTGGCCGGGCTGGAGGGAGGACGACACGGCGACCGTCAAGAAATACTTCAGGAACGTCCTGATGCCGGCAGCGAATCCCTATGGCGACAGCTCGTACGGGGCCGCCAACAAGGGCGCACTCGCCCTCGTCGCCAGCGGACTCATGGCGATCTACAACGACGACCGCGAGACATTGGACAAGGTCGTCTACCAGACCCGCACCCTCGCCCATATCGGACTGCGAAACTCCAACGACATCGGCATGCTCGGCGACTACCTTCGCGACCAGGGGCACTCCTATGGGCAGCTCAAGTCACTGACCATGCTCGCCGAGGCGCTCTGGAGCCAGGGCATCGACATCTATTCCGACCTTGATGACCGCCTGCTGGCGGCGGGTGAGTATTTCGCGAGGGTGAACGAGCTCGTCCCGACGACAGCCCTTCCTTTCGGCACGACTGATCGYTACTACATCACCGACGTCACCGGGCACGGCTGGAACGGCGCCAATGGCGGAAACGTCGCGCTCACCCAGCTCTATGGCGCCTACGTCCTGCGCAAGGGCCTCCAGGCCCCCTTCATCGCTCAGAGACGCGGCTGGATGCCCGTGGACGGCACCAGCTTCATGTTCCTCAAGGACGCCGACACCACGAAGGCGACGCCGCCGTCGGCGCTGCCCATTCCTTCGACCACCTCGATCACCGCAGGGTTCAGCAATGCGGACATCGGGGGCGCCTCCCCAGCGGGCGTGTCCACCTACGCCAACGGCAAATGGACGATCCAGGGTGCGGGCAACGATATCTTGTGGGGCACGCAAGACGGCTGCCACTTCACCTACAAGGCCATCACCGGCAACGGCGCCATCATCGCGAAAGTCGAGTCGGTCCAGAACACCAGTCCGGCCGCAAAGGCGGGCGTGATGATGCGAACAAGCCTGGAACCAGGCGCTCCCCGCGCCTGGATGGCCGTCGCCAGCCGAGGCAACGCCGAACAGAACATGCAGAAACTCGCGGTGTATGGTGGCGCGAACTATGCGACCAAGGGCATGGACATCGCCAGCTCCACGCCCTCGTACTGGGTGAAGCTCGAGCGCATCGGGAACATCATCACCGGCTACTTGTCTCCCGACGGCACCAATTGGGCTGCCACCGATGTCGGCCGCATTGACGCGCCCGTTCCCGACACGATCTATGTCGGCCTGGTTGTCTCCTCGGTTGCCAAGGGCCTGAACACCTCCACCTTCAGCAACGTCCAGATCACCGGCGGCGACGGTGGTGCGCCGAGAGTCATTCCCGCGGCGCCGGCCATGCTGCTGGCCTCGCCGGGCGATGGCGCGGTGCCGCTGCGCTGGCAGGCATCCTTCGGCGCGACCAGCTACACGGTCAGGCGCGCGACATCCATCGACGGCCAATACGCGACCGTCGCGTCGGGCGTCACAGGCAGCAGCTACACGGACAAGTCGGTGACCAATGGCGTGACCTACTACTACACGGTCACGGCGAGCAATTCCGCCGGAACGAGCGGCAGTTCTCCGGTGGACAGCGCCACACCGGCTCATCCGATGGTGAACGTCGCCACTGGTGGCACCGCGAGCGACAGCACGAACACGAGTGGCGCCATGAGTGCCTTCGACCAGAACACGGCGTCGGGATGGTTCTACAAGGGCACGACCGGCTGGCTGCAGTATGACCTCGGCCACACGGAACGCGTCCAGCGCTATGCGATCACGAGCGCCGGCGGCCTGGTCCCGCGCGACCCGAAGGACTGGCAGTTCCAGGGCTCCAGCGACGGCACCACCTGGACCACGCTCGACACGCAAAGCAACCAGGCGTTCGCCCAACGCCTCGAGCTGAAGACCTACGCGATCGCAAATCCCGCTGCCTATCGCTACTACCGGCTCAACGTCACAGCCAACAATGGCGACAGCGTCTTCACGGATCTTGGCGAATTCGGGCTGCTCGTTTCCAAGCCGCAGTGATTGCACGGCAGGCGGAGTTTCCGGCGCGCTTCCAGCTCATCGCGGCGATGAACCCTGCCCGTGTGGCCACCTCGGCAGCACCATCACGACCGCTCACCTCGCGAAGCCAGTCAGTACCGGCGCGTCTTGGCCGTCCAGTGACGGCCGTGCCAGTCGCGCCGGACTGGCCCTCGGGACAGCGACGACGTGCCGCGGCGATCTGTGAATCAGCCCATGAAGCCGAGGTTGCGCACGCTCGCATCGAAGTTCGCGAGGTTCGGGAAGACTGTCAGCGCGTCGGTGTCCGACACGCCGAACCAGCGCGCCAGCGTGGCGCCGAACTGATCGACCGAGGTGGTGGGGAGCAGGCTGCCGTTGCCGATCTGGTTCGGGCTGCTGTCGAACTCATTGTTGTTCGCGTTCTTCGCGCCCAGCACCGGGACCTTGCCGTAGATGTCGCCGCCCTTGACCGCGCCACCCATCACGAAGTGGTGCCCACCCCAGCCATGGTCGGTGCCGTCGCCGTTGCTCGTGAACGTGCGTCCGAAGTCGCTCGCCGTGAACGTCGTGACCTTGTTCCGCGCGCCCATTGCGCCGAGCGCGGTGTCGAAGTAGCGCATCGCGTGCGCCAGGCGCGCCATCAGGTCGGCGTGGCTGCGGTTCTCGCCGTCGTGCGTGTCGAAGCCGCCGAGGCCGACGAAGAACACCTGGCGCTTGGCGCCGATGCCGGATGCGCTGCTCGCATCGATCATCCGCGCGACCATCTGCAGCTGCTGCGCGACGTTGCTGAACGCCTTCGCGCCGGTCAGCGGGTTGTCGTACTGTAATTTCGGGTCGGCACTGGCGTTGTAGTTGCCGCCGCTTGCCGGCGGCGTGCCGAACATCGGATCGCTCGGCGCCTTTAACGCGGTTCGCAGCGTCGTCTCGGCGTCGATCGAGCGCGCCGCGACCGCGGCGAGATCGGCCTCGAAGACGTGGCCGCCGCGCGTCGCAGAGACGACCTGCTGCACCGCGGTGGTCAATTCGAGCGAGCCGAGAATCCGGCCGCCCACGGGCGCGCCCAGTTGGATCGCGCCGTTCGGGCTGACCTGGTACTGCTGGACGCTCTGACCCGTCAGCCACACCGAGTTGCCGGAGGTCGAGATCGCCGTGAAGATCGCGCGGCTGTTCTGCGACACCATCAGGTCGCCGAGCCGGCCACCCCAGCCGACCGTCGCGCCTTCGGGCTTGAAGGACAACCAGGTGTTCGACTGGTCGTTGTGCGAGAACAGCATCGCGGGCCGCCGGCCGCTGCCGTTGTTGTACGTTTGCTTGGTCAGCGGCTCGACCAGCGGGCCGACGTTGGAGATGATCGCGAGCCGCTTGTCGGTGTTGAACATCGACTGCAGCGAGCCCATCAGCGGATGCAGCGCGAACGTCTGCGTGCCGCCGCCAGGCGCCGTGCGCGCGGTGGTCGGCGTGATCGGCAACACGCCGCCGAGCCGTGCCGGCGAGCCGGCCGCGGCGCTGACGACCGCCGCGGTACCAGGCGCCATCAGTGCAAGCGAATCGGGCGCCTGGTTGCGCACCGTCGTGTAGTTGGTCCACGAGGCCGTGTCGGTCGGCAGGATCGTGTTCATCGAGTCGTTGCCGCCGTACAGGAAGATGCAGACGAGCGCCTTGTAGTCGCTGGCCGACTGCGCGGCGGCCGAGCCGATGGCGGCCAAGTTCAGCGCAAGCGGCGCGGCTGCGGCGCCGGCGGCAGACAGCACACCGGCGTTGCGCAGGAAGAGACGTCGGGACAGGTGGTGGTCAATCATGGTGGACTCGATACGTAGTTGCGCTCAGCGCTGCACCTGGAACTCGGGCGACACGACGRTCAGGAAGATGGCCGTGCGCACGCGGTCTTTCTTCGCGAGGTCGACGTCGGCCTGGTTCGACTTGTCGGTCTTCAGCGCGGGGATCGCGAACGTGTCGACGCAGTTGCTGATCAGGCTCTTCAGCGCGGCCGGCATCGTGCCGTACATCAGGCGGGCGTTCAGGCGATCGACGAGGGCCGAGCTGTTGTCGGCGAGCGCGAGTTCGGCGCCGTAGTCGGGCTGCAGGTCGCGGCGGTTCACCGTCGTGCCGTTGACGGTGGTGTTGAAGATGCCGACGCCGTCCACAACGTTGTAGAACATATAGTTGACGTAGCCTGCAGCACTGGTCTCGCTGGCCAGCTGCATTTCCGGCACGGCCAGGCCCGCTTGCGCCGCCCCCGTGCCGGGCGGCACGTAGCCCGGACGATAGAAGTTGAAGACCGACGGTGAGCGCAGCGGCGATTGGCCGAGAGTGAAGGCAGCATCGTCGGTGGTGCCGACGCGATAGTCGCCGGTGTCGGACTTGAACGCGAACGCGCGCATGAAGGCCGAGAGCTTCAGCACCGGCTCGCGCAGCTTGCCGGAGCTCGTCGTCATCTGGCGCGCCTCGGGGTTCATGAGCACGGCCTTGACGACCGCCTTCATGTCACCGCGCACGCCGGAGCCGTTGTTGGCGAACCGCGCCGACACCGCGGCGACGTAGGCCGGGCTCGGGTTGCTCGTGACCAGCCGCTGGATCAGCTGCCGGCCGATGAACGGGCCGACGTTCTGGTGGTTGTACAGCGTGTCGAGCGCGATCTTCAGGCTCGCATCAGGGTCGGCCGTGCCTTGGGCGGGGATCGTCACGCCGAGGAACTTCTTCTCCTCGGTGCTGTGGTACGCCGGATAGCCGCGCACTGGCTTGGTGGTGCGGTCAGGATCGCCGACGCCCGCCTTCTGGCCGAGGAAGAAACAGCTGCTGTCCGGCCAGGCGGGGCAGGCCCAGCTCCAGCCGGTGAAGACGCGGGCCATGCCGCTGATGTCGGCCTGGCCGTAGGTGTCGATCGGCTGGCCTGCATTGAGCTGCTTGCTGCCGTCGGGGTTGAGCATGTGCAGGCCGATCGACATCAGCTGCATCACCTCGCGGGCGTAGTTCTCGTCCGGCACGCGGCCGGTCGCCGGATCGGCCTTCTGGTTTCTCAGCGCCGTCAGATAGCCCAACATCTGCGGATGCTTGGAGACCGCCTCGATCAGGTCGCGGTAGTTGCCCAGGCCCTTGTCACCGAGCATGTCGAGGAAGCCCGCGGACGCACGCGCGTCGACGTTTGCGTCCTGCATCGCGATCACGAAGATCTGCGACAGCGAATACGCGACGCGCTGGCGCAACTGGTCGTCGCCGCTGATCGCGTTGCGCCAGAACGCGTGGAGCGTGCCGTCCTGGGCCGAGTTGACGGTCGCATTGTTCTCCGTGGCCTTCGCATCCCAGAGTGCCAGATTGCTGGACGCGGGCTTCGCGAACTGCTCGTCGATCCAGGCCGAGTAGCCGACCGACATCACATGGTCGACCTCGGCATCGGTCGGGCCGAACGTGGCCTGCGTCAGGAAGCGCGCAGCCTCGGCACGCGAGGCCGGCTTCTCGGTTGCAGGTGCAGGTGCAGGTGCAGGTGCAGGTGCAGAGCCGACGGGGGGCGCCGGGGCGCTCGAGTCATTGCCACCCCCACAGGCTGACAGCACCAGTGCGCACAGCAGTGCGCTTGTTGCAGTGACGCGAGTCGGGCGTTGGCATGGCATGCTCATCGTGAAGTTCCTGTCGCTTCAAAGTGTGGCGCGTACATGTCGTTCGACATGCCGGGCTTTCGTTTCCCGGTGCGATTGTGTGGGGCGCGACATGGGGCGAACTTGATGAAACTGTGACGAGCCGACGAGAGCCACGTGCAGCGTTGGCGTGGCGAGACGCTATGCAACAGGATGCAAATTCACCCCGAATCGATTGACTCGAGCAGCGCCTCGCCTGGCGGATTCAGCTGCAGACCCGCGGGCAATTCGATGGTGCACATCGCTGTGCTACTTCACCAAGGAACTCCGGTCGACTCCCGTCATCTGTGCATGGCGGCCAATAAGCGTCGGCCGCCAAGTAGGAAACGAAGGCCCTAGCGCAGTCCGACATCGGGCATGGGTCACGTAGGCATTTCGCACCGACACGGCGCAACGTTCCCAATCGCTCTTCATCGACCAGCGAAGCCGTACCGATGACTCAGGCCACGAGACTGCCGCATGGATCTGGACTTGCGCAACGAGGACAAGACCAACTTGCCGCCGCCATTCAAGGCCCCTCCCCGGTTGCAGACGAGAGGTCAGCAGAGCTGAACCAAGGAATGCGGCAGATGGGCTGCCGGGCGTTACGAGGCCGAAGGAGAACGCACGCCGCGCCGGATCCGGCAAGTCCTTGAGATTGTCGTCTTCAGCAAATGTCTCGGACATGTTCCGTTCCTTCGGCACGCTACGGCGAGGAAAGAATGCGACTCAGCTTCCGAATGATCTGAGGCTCGCTTTTTCGCACGGCTGTGTTTCGAGGAAGTCAGTAACTCCCCAAGGACCACCGATCATCGAATCGCGGGCTAGAGATGCGCTGAAACTGGCGGCAGTCGCTTCGATTCGCCACTTGCGGTCTTCAACCGCGAGCATCGCCGAGACATGAGCTCTATGGGTTTGCAGATGTCGTTCGAGTTGCAGGCGAAGCACGCGCAACGCAGGATGCTGCGGCAAAACTGTATCGAGCTGACGGACCGCAATCTCAGCCGCCCGAGGCGGCAGGCGCGCAAAGGGATCATCGGGCGACGACAGGCGGCAGGAAGACTCGACAAGGGCGAGATGGCGCAGTCGGGAGCGCRCAGTTGCGTCCATGTCTAGCAACTGCGTCAGCACGTCGACCGGCACCGGCACTGCGCGGGGCAGTGACGTCTCGACCAACGCTGGTGGTGTAGTAAGCAAGGCCGACTCGAGCGATCGCTCTGGAGTCAGCACCGAAGACCTCGAAATGGTTTGGGCGGATCGGCGGTAGGCCGGCCGCCTTCGAAAGCGAAACGACAGACGGGACCACCATGATGGTTTCGTCGCCAAGAGCGCCATCGCCACTGCCTTGAATGTGGTGTTCATGTTGATGGCGGTATTGACCAGCGGCGCCCGACAAACAATCCGAGCATCGCGAAGGCAGCGAGCGTACAAGCACGCGACCACAAAACTTGAAGCCCAACTCGGGCACGAAACGCAMGAGCAACGGCGCGGTCGGGGGCTGGCGTGTCGGCGCGAGGTGACGTCGGCGAAGTCCATGGCAGCCACAGTGTCAGCGAGCGTTGGCGGGCATACTTGATGAACTTGTGACGAATCGCAGGCACAAGGTTCACGGATACGCATTTGGGCAACAACTCACGCTTGTGCGCCTTGTGCCGAAGCCCCGGTCGGCGCCGCGCCAGCGCACTGGGAGTCCACGGCGCGCAAGCGCAAGATCGCATGCCAACGATGCAACGTTTTTCCCCCACCACGCCCCGAGATGCTGCGCTGCGGCCGACTGGCTCGCGATGCCGCGGCCGCAGCGCGCCGACGCCATGAGCGAGCTTCTCATCACACTGCCCGGCGGGTCGCTCGACCTGCTTGGACGACGCGTGATCCGCCACGGAGAACCGGTGAAGCTCGAACCGCGGGCGTGGCGCGTGCTGGAGCAACTGGCCCGTTTCCGCCATCGCGTGGTGACGAAGGAGGAACTGCTGGCCGCGCTGCGTCCGGAGGGGGCAGCATCCGAAGCCGCGCTGCGGCAGGCGATCCGTGCGGCACGACTGGCCATCGGGGACGACGGGCCGCAGCCGATCATCCGCTCGATCCCACGTGTCGGCTACATGTTCGACGTGCCATCGGCACCGGCACCGGCATCGGCATCGGCATCGGCACCGGCATCGGCACCGGCATCGGCATCGGCATCGCACCCAGAGCGGCCCACGCCCRGCTCGTCGCGCGACGGTATCCCGTCGTTGATCATCGGCCCGTTGCGCAATCACACCGGGCGCCCAGGCCTGCAGTGGGCGACGCACGGCCTAGTGGCCTGCATCGCGCATGGCCTGTCGATCGACGGACGCATCCAGGTTCAGGACGCGCAGTCACTGGAGACGTCGTGGCCGCAAGAAGACCGGCGGATGCTGCAGATGTTGCGCGCGGCCGGCGCGCGCTTTGCCGTGGTCGGCTCCTTGACACTTGCAGGGCCCGAACTCGTACTCGATCTCCACGTCCATGAGCAGGACAGGAAGACCGCCATTTCAATCCGCGCCGCCGCTCCCGCAGGGCTCGTGCTTCCCGCCATGAAGGCCCTGCGGCACACACTGCTGGGCGTCGGCGAGCGCCACGGCCACGAGTTGCATGGCTGCTCGTTCCTGTCCATCGAGTTGTTCGCAAGGGCCAAGCACTCCGCTGCAATGAACCGCCAGCCTGCCGCGCTTCGGGCACTTGCGCTTCTGCAGCACCTGGACCCGGGTTTTCCGCGCCTCGATCTGGAACTGCTGCGTGCACAGGCCGTCTGCGGCAGCGACGAAGGGCTGGTCTGCGGGGCACGCCTGTTGGAGGCCGCCAGACGCAACCAGGACCAGTGCCTCGAAGCGCAAGTGCAGCAGTGCTTCGGGACGCTGTACCACGTGAAAGGCCAGTTGCGCGACGCGGCGCAGAGTCTGGAGCACGGCCTCGCGCTGGGCCGCGTCTGCATGCCGCCGCACTGGCAGGGACACACCCTGACGCTGCTGGCATCCGTCGAGTGCCGCCTCGGCGAGCTGCATTCCGTAGCGACGCGTCTGAACGAGGCCCAGGCGATCTTCACCGGCATCGGCAGCCACTGGGGGCTGCTGAACGTGCTGTGGCTCCGGGCGATCATGAGCTCGCTGTCTGGCCATGCCGAGAAGTCCATCCACTGGAACAGGAAGCTTGCCCACGTGGCGCGCAGGCTCAACGCCACCACGGCGCTTGCAAGCGTGTGCCTCAATCTCGCGGGCGAACTGCTTTACGCGGACCGGCTGGACGAGGCGCGAGAGTGCGCGGAAGAGGCGACCGCGACTGCGCTGGCGATCGAGGCCAACGTGAGCCTGTTGAGCACCGTCGCCAACATCCACTGCCTGCTCCATCGCCAGCAAGGCCGCCCGGACGCCGCCGCCGAGCTGCTGTCCCTGCTGCCCCAGCCGGACCGTGTGCAGGATGACGGCTACCTTTGGCAGGCCCATGGCCATGCCGCCATGGCGGCTGGGCGCGTCAACGAGGCGGCCGACTGTTTTTTGCGGGCGGCGTCCGAGTGCCGTCGCAACGGCAACCGAGTGGCCGAGGCGCCGTTGTTCCCCTGGCTCGTTGAGGCCCTCGTGCGCAGCGGACGCCTTCCACTCGCGGAGGCTGAACTCGACCGCGCAGACGCGCAAGCCCATCTGCAGGACGAAAACACCACCGCGAACCTGCTGTACCCGCGTGCGTTGCTGGCACGGCGGCGCCAACAGGAACCGGAGACCCAGTCGCTGCTTGCGCGGCTCGCAACCGCGCCGGCTGCCCTGCCTCTCTTCCGGCGGCTGGGGCAGCAGCTGTCGGCAGCACCCAGCGAGGCGCGGCGCGAGCCCCCTTTGCCGCTGGCGCCGCCCAATGAATGA
>NZ_JBFUFP010000047.1:0-14577 GCF_056403375.1 Rhizobacter sp. P2_H2 | reverse complement strand
ACATCGGCACCGGCACGGACGTGACCATTCGCGAGCTGGCCGAGACCGTGATGCAGATCGTGGGGTTCGACGGCCGCATCGTTTTCGACAGCAGCAAGCCGGACGGAACCCCGCGCAAGCTGCTGGACGTCAGTCGCCTGGCGGCACTGGGCTGGCGCGCAAGCACTTCCTTGCGCGACGGCATCCGGGCGGCCTATGACAGTGCTCCATTCCGCCGCGCCTGAGCCCATCCCCCTCGCATTGTTGAAAGAAGACCTTCCATGACCCAGCCCAAAGTTGCCCTCATCACCGGCGTCACCGGCCAGGACGGCGCCTACCTCAGCGAGCTGCTGCTCGCCAAGGGATACGAGGTCCATGGCATCAAGCGCCGCGCCTCGCTGTTCAACACCGACCGCATCGATCACCTGTACCAGGATCCGCACGTCGACCACCAGCGCTTCAAGCTTCACTACGGCGATCTGACCGATTCGACCAATCTCATCCGCATCATCCAGCAAGTACAGCCGGACGAGATCTACAACCTCGCTGCGATGAGCCATGTCGCGGTGTCGTTCGAAACGCCCGAATACACCGCGAACGCCGATGGCATCGGCACGCTGCGCATCCTCGAGGCGATTCGCATCCTCGGCCTCGAGAAGAAGACCCGTTTCTACCAGGCGAGCACGAGTGAGCTGTACGGCCTGGTGCAGGAGATTCCACAAAAGGAAACCACGCCGTTCTACCCGCGCAGCCCGTACGCGGTGGCCAAGCTGTACGCCTACTGGATCACCGTCAACTACCGTGAGGCCTACGGCATGTATGCCTGCAACGGCGTGCTGTTCAACCACGAGAGCCCGCTGCGCGGCGAGACATTCGTGACGCGCAAGATCACCCGAGCAATGGCCCGCATCGCGCTGGGCCTGCAGGACTGCCTGTATCTCGGCAACATGAGCGCACTGCGTGACTGGGGACACGCGCGTGACTACGTCGAGATGCAGTGGCTGATGCTGCAGCAGGCACAACCGGAAGACTTCGTCATCGCGACCGGTGTCCAGTACAGCGTGCGACAGTTCGTCGAGTTTTCTGCGCGCGAGCTGGGCATCCGGATCCGCTTCGAAGGGGAGGGCGAGAAGGAGGTCGGAGTCGTGGCCGAGGTCCTGCCGGCCACCGGCAAGGAGCCCGTCAAGTGCAAGCCCGGCGACGTGATCGTGCGCGTCGACCCGCGGTACTACCGACCCACCGAGGTCGAAACCTTGCTCGGCGACCCCAGCAAGGCCAAGGCGAAGCTCGGCTGGGTTCCCCGCACGACGCTGCCCGAGCTGGTCAAGGAAATGGTCGAGGCCGACTACGCCAGCGCGCGCCGCGACAGCCTCGTCAAGCTTGCGGGCTTCCAGGCCTACGACCACCACGAGTGACCGCGGTTTCTCCCCCGGCTTTCCTTCAGTGCGCCATGTCTCTCGTCCACACATCCAGCGGCAAGACCTTTCGGGCGGATCCCGGCGAATCGCTGCTGGGTGCAGCGCTGCGCGCCGACGTGGCGATGGCCTACAGCTGTCGCACCGGACGCTGCAGCTCGTGCAGGAGCCGGGTCAGCGCCGGCCGCACCATCGCGTTGCACGACGAGCTGGGGCTGAGTGCGCAGGAGCGCGATGCCGGCTGGATCCTGACCTGCGTCCGGACCGCCGAGACCGATGTCCGGCTGGAGATCGAGGATCTAGGCAACATCCACTTGCCGCAGGCTCGGACCGTACCGTGCCGCATCCAGTCCCTCGACCGCCTGGCGCCGGATGTCCTCAAGGTGATGCTGCGCCTGCCACCCACCACGGCGTTCGATTTCCTGCCGGGCCAGTACGTCGACGTGATCGGGCACGGCGGCATCCGCCGCAGCTACTCCATCGCCAACCTGCCCGGACCCGAGAAGCAACTCGAGCTGCACATCCGGGAAGTGCCCGGCGGCACGATGAGCGCCTACTGGTTCGGCCAGGCGAAGCCGAACGACCTGCTGCGCCTGCATGGCCCGCTTGGCACATTCTTCCTGCGAGAGATCGACGGCGTCGACATCGTCTTCCTCGCCACCGGGACAGGCATTGCGCCGGTGAAGGCCATGCTCGATGACCTGGCTCGCGATGCCCGTGCCGACGGCGCCCGTGCACGGTCCATTTCGGTGCTGTGGGGTGGACGGATCCCGCACGATCTCTACTGGGATGTCGCCGCGCATCCCTCGGCACCGGTGTTCACGCCGGTGCTGTCGCGCGCCGATTCCGGCTGGACCGGCACGCGTGGCCATGTCCAGCAGGCGCTGCTGGGACAACCCCATGACTGGAGCCRCACCGTCGTGTACGCCTGCGGCTCCGAGGCCATGATCCACGGCGCCCGGCACGAGCTGCTCGCTGCGGGCCTGGCCGAACACCACTTCCATTCCGACGCGTTCGTCTGTTCCGCGTCGGCCTGATCAGAGGAAAGACATGAAAGCTGTGATCCTGGCCGGAGGCCTCGGCACCCGCCTCAGCGAAGAAACCGCCACGCGGCCCAAGCCCATGGTCGAGATCGGCGGCAAGCCGATCCTGTGGCACATCCTGAAGATGTATGCCCACCACGGCGTCAACGACTTCGTGATCTGCTGCGGCTACAAGGGCTACGTCATCAAGGAGTACTTCGCGAACTACTTCCTGCACATGTCCGACGTCACCTTCGACATGCGCAGCAACACGATGGAAGTACACCAGAAGCGCGCCGAGCCCTGGAAGGTGACGCTGGTGGACACCGGCGACGACTCGATGACCGGCGGGCGGCTGCTACGCGTCGCCCGCTTCGTGCGCGACGAGGAGGCCTTCTGCTTCACGTATGGCGACGGTGTCGGCGACATCGACATCCGTGCCAGCATCGCTTTTCACCAGGCCCACGGCAAGGCTGCCACGCTGACGGCCACCTACCCGCCGGGCCGTTTCGGTGCGCTCGAGATCCGTGACCGGCAGGTGCTCAATTTCAAGGAGAAGCCCCAGGGCGACGGCGCCATGATCAACGGCGGATTCTTCGTGTTGAAGCCGTCGGTGCTCGACTACGTCAAGGATGACACGACGATCTGGGAGCAGGAGCCGCTGATGCGGCTGGCCGCCGACCAGCAGCTGATGGCCTACGAGCACACCGGGTTCTGGCAGCCAATGGACACGCTGCGTGACAAGCACCACCTGGAAGAGCTGTGGGCCTCGGGCTGCGCGCCGTGGAAGGCGTGGGAATGAGCGGCACGTACGCGGCCGCTGTGCCGGACGCCGGCGTCACACCCGCCTTCTGGCAGGGCAAACGTGTGCTGCTCACGGGGCACACCGGCTTCAAGGGCGGCTGGCTGAGCCTGTGGTTGCAATCGCTGGGCGCGCAGCTGCACGGCTTGGCTCTGGAAGCGCCGACGACACCCAACCTCTACGCCGAAGCCGGCATCGGCGCCGGCATGGAAAGCACGCTCGCGGACATTCGCAACGCCGACGCAGTGCGCGCCTGCATGGCAGCCTCCAGGCCGGAGATCGTCATCCACATGGCGGCGCAGCCGCTGGTGCGCCATTCGTACACCGACCCGGTGGCAACCTACGCGACGAACGTGATGGGCACCGTGCACGTGCTGGAGGCGGCACGTCACGTCGGCACCGTGCGCGCGGTCGTCAGCGTGACCACTGACAAGTGCTACGAAAACCGAGAGTGGCCCTGGGGGTACCGGGAGGACGAGCCCATGGGGGGTCACGATCCGTACAGCAACAGCAAGGGCTGCGCCGAGCTCGTGACCTCAGCCYATCGCCGCTCGTTCTTCCGCGATGGCGGCATCGCGCTCGCATCCGCCCGCGCCGGCAACGTGATCGGCGGCGGCGACTGGGCCGCCGACCGGCTGGTGCCCGACATCCTGCGCGCCTTCGAACGCAACGAACCGGTCGTCATTCGCAACCCGCATTCGATCCGCCCCTGGCAGCATGTGCTGGAGCCGCTGTCGGGCTACCTGGTGCTGGCCGAGCGACTCTGGCACGACGGCCAGTCGTTCGCCGAGGCATGGAACTTCGGCCCGCGCGACGAGGACGCGCGTCCGGTGCAGTGGATCGTCGAGCGCATGGCCCGCGAATGGGGACAGGGCGCCGGCTGGCGCCTCGATGGCGGCTCGCACCCGCACGAGGCGCACTACCTCAAGCTCGACATCTCCAAGGCTCGCAGCCGCCTGGGCTGGCGGCCGCGCTGGCCCCTGGACACAGCGCTCACGCGCATCACGCAATGGCACCACGCCTGGCGCGATCACCAGGACATGCAGGCGCTCTGCCTCGCACAGATCCGGCAGCACACGACTTCGACCGACAAGGAATCCGCATGAGCAGCATCCCCATCATCCCCGCCGTCGTCCCGGCCCCGGCTCAGCCGGGTGCGGCCCTGCGCGCGCAGATCGCCGAGCTGGTCCAGCAGTACGCCGATCTGGCGCTGGCGCCCCGGCCCTTCGTGCCGGGCCAGTCGCCTGTTCCGGTATCGGGCAAGGTCATCGGCGCGAAGGAGTTGCAGTTGATGGTCGAGGCCTCCCTCGACGGCTGGCTGACCACCGGACGCTTCAACGCGGCATTCGAGGAGCGGCTCGCGCGGTTCCTGGGCGTCAAGCACCTGATCACCGTCAACTCGGGCTCCTCAGCCAACCTGGTCGCGTTCTCGACGCTCACCTCGTCGCGCCTGGGCGAACGGGCCATCCGCCCGGGCGACGAAGTTATCGGCGTCGCCGCGGGCTTTCCGACCACCGTCAACCCGATCCTGCAGTTCGGCGCCGTGCCGGTGTTCGTGGACGTGGACCTGGCCACCCACAACATCGATGCCGACAAGATCGAGGCGGCGATCACCCCGAAGACGAAGGCCATCATGCTCGCCCACTCGCTGGGCAACCCGTTCAACCTGGACGCGGTGACGGCGCTGAGCAAGAAGCACGGCCTCTGGCTGGTGGAAGACTGCTGCGACGCGCTGGGGGCCACCTACGACGGGCGCCTGGTCGGCACCTTCGGCGACATCGGGACCCTCAGTTTCTACCCGGCGCACCACATCACCATGGGCGAGGGCGGCGCGGTGTTCACCAACAACGCCGAACTGAAACTCATCGCCGAGTCGTTCCGTGACTGGGGCCGCGACTGCTATTGCGCCCCGGGCAAGGACAACACCTGCAACAAGCGCTTCTGCTGGAAGCTCGGCGAGTTGCCGGAAGGCTACGACCACAAGTACATCTACTCGCACCTCGGCTACAACCTGAAGATCTCCGACATGCAGGCTGCCTGCGCACTGGCGCAGATGGACCGGCTGGACGACTTCATCCGCGCGCGCCGCGAAAACTTCGCCTACCTTCACGAGAAGCTGCAGTCCTGCGCCGAGTTCTTCCACATGCCGCAGGCGACGCCGAAGGCGAATCCGTCGTGGTTCGGCTTTCCGCTCGTGTTGCGGCCGGAGTCCGGCATCAAGCGGGTCGACCTGCTGGCCTACCTGGACCAGCACAAGATCGGCACGCGGCTACTGTTCGCCGGCAACCTGACGCGCCAGCCGTACATGCTGGGGCGCAACTTCCGCGTCAGCGGCGAACTGGTCAACACCGACATCGTGATGCACCAGACCTTCTGGCTCGGCGTGTATCCCGGGCTGACGACCGAGCACCTGGACCACGTGGTGGCGCGGCTCGAAGAGTTCTTGGGCATCGGCTTCTGACGCATGGGTGATCACGCGTCCCCGTGGATCCTGCTGACGGGTGCTGCCGGCTTTGTCGGGCGGCACGTCGCGCGCTGCCTGCGCGACGGGGGGCATCGCGTCGCCGGGCTGTTGCGCGAAAGCGCCGAGCGGCCCGCGGCAGGCGATGCGTGCGAGTTCTGGCTGCGGCCCTCCGAACTCGCCGGCGCGACCGGTGCCGGCCCGCTGCAGGCGGTGGTCCATCTTGCGACGGCCTATGGACACGACGGCCGGCTGGCCGAGGTCGTGGAGAGCAATCTGTTCCTGCCTGCCCGCCTGCTCGACCTGTGCCGCACCGCGGGCTGCACGCAGTTCATCAGCACCGACACCTTCTTCGGCAAACCGCAGTTCAGCTACCCGCACCTGCAGGCCTACATCCGATCCAAGCGCGAGCTGCTCGAGTGGGCACAACTCGCCTGCGCCACCGATCCGCAGCTGCGCTATTCCAGCCTGCGACTCGAGCACGTCTACGGCGAAGGCGACGGTCCGCGCAAGTTCGTGCCCGACCTCATCGCCAGGCTGCAACGCGGGCAGCCGCAGATCGAGCTGACCGCGGGCGACCAGCTGCGCGACTTCATCCACGTCGAGGACGTCGCCCGCGCCTATGCCTGCGTGCTGGGCGAAGGGCTGCGCCTGCCGGCCGGTGTCACCGAGTACCAGGTCGGCACCGGCAGCGCCATCCCGCTGCGCCGGTTCGTGGAAACCGCGCATCGGCTGACGGCCTCATCCTCGCACCTGAACTTCGGTGCCCTGCCCCATCGCCCGGGCGAGATCATGGCCTCGGCCGCCGACACCCGCCGGCTCGCCGCACTCGGATGGCAGCCAGCCACGGCGCTGGAGGACGGGCTGCTGCGCACGGCGGCCGCCAGTCTGTCGGGGACGTCGCAATGAAGCTGCGTCCGCATCACTGGGTGGTCCTGTCGGCCTGGGCCGGCAAGGTGGTCACGGCCGTGATCCAGATTGCCGTCATCCGCGTCATCATCGACCGCATCGGCATCGATCTCTATGCCGGCATGGCGCTGCTGACCGGCCTTGCGGGGTGGTATGCGCTGGCGGACGGCGGCATCGGCAACAGCCTGCAGAACCACATCGCCGAGCGTCGCGCCAGGTCCGAGTCCTCGGACGGCCTGGTCTGGACCGGCCTGCTGCTGGCGCTCGCGCTGCTGCTGGGCCTGATGGTGCTGCAGTCGCTCATCAGCCCCATCCTCGGGCCGCTGCTGCTCAAGAACATCCCCGGCCTGGACGACGCGGCGCGGGCCGCGTCCTTCCGCGTGTTCGGCCAGCTCTCGCTGCTGGCAGTGGCCGGGGGGCTGGTTTACAAGGTCTGGTACGCCGTGCAGAAAGGCTATCTCGCCAACGTGCTGCCCGCGCTGGCCGCCGTGATCGGACTCATCGCCGTGAAGCACGTGCCGGCCGCCGCGCCCGCCGACCAGCTGCTGTGGTGCCTGGTGGCCATCGTCGCGCCCACCGCGCTGCTGCCGCTGCCGTTCGCCGTGGCCCATGGCATCCGGGCCTGGCTGCGCGGCGGCCGCCTCACCCGCGGCCACACCCGGATCCTGATGAGCCGCGCCGCGCAGTTCACCGGGCTGGCGGTGATGGCGGCCGTGGTCCTGCAGGTCGACTACATCGTCCTCTCGCAGGTCCTGCCAGCGTCCGACATCGTGGTCTACAACGTCTCGATGAAGGTCTTCGGCACCGCCTTCTTCGTCTACTTCTCGGTGCTGCTGGCGTTCTGGCCCGTTCTCACCGAACTCATCGCCCGAAACGACTGGCAGGCCGTGCGCGCACGGGTGAAGGCGATCCTCGCACGCGGAGCGTGCTTCATGCTCGCGGTCACGCTCGGCGTGCTGTGCTTCGAACGGCAGATCTTCGACCTGCTGGCACCCAGGACCACCCTCTCCGCGGGTCCGCTGGTGATCGTGCTGCTGGGCCTCTATTTCTCGGTGCGCATCTGGACCGACACCTTTTCGACCGTGCTGTCCAGCATGAGCCGCATCGGCCCGCTGCTGAAGTGGGTGCCCGTCCAGGCCGCCATCAACGTGACGCTGCAGGTCGTCCTCGCGCCACGCTACGGCGTCGCCGGCATGGTGATCGCGCTCATCACCGCCTTCCTGCTGACGGTCTCGTGGGTGCTGCCGCGCCACGTGGTCCGGATGTGGACACCCCGTTGATACGCCCGCCTCGCCCCGCCATGCCCTACCTCCTGTCGATCTGCATCCCGACCTACAACCGCGCCGATATGCTGCGCCACACGATCGACAGCATCCTGGGCCAGGGTGTCGACGGCGTCGAGATCGTCGTGAGCGACAACGCCTCGACCGACGGCACGGATGCGCTGATGCAGGAGCTGGCGCAGCGGCACCCGCAGATCCGCTACGTGCGGTCGGCCACGAACGTCGGCGCCGACCGCAACTTCCTGAAGGCGGTCGAGCTGGCGGCCGGCCGCTACGCCTGGCTCATGGGGAGCGACGACCTGGTGGCGCCGGGGGGAGTGGCCGAGGTTCTGCAGGCCATCGCGAGCCACCCCGAACTTCCCGGCTTCAGCGTCAACCGGCAGATGTACGACCTGAGCATGACACGCGCCCTGCCCGACATGGATCTCTTCACGCCGCGCACGGAGCGGGTCCATGTCCACCGCTCGGCCCTGGACGCATGCGACGACCTCGGCATCTACCTGAGCTTCATCTCCGGCCAGGTCTTCCGGAAGGAGGCCTGGAGCCGCCATGCGCAGGCACCGGGCATCGAGAAGTACTACAACGGCCTCGTGCACCTGTATGTGCTGTACGCGATGATCCGCGACGCCGGCACCTGGGGTGCGGTGGCCGCGCCCCTCGTGCGCTGCCGCAGTGACAACGACTCCTTCCTGAGCGCCGGTCATTTCAAGCGCTTCCAGATCGACATCATCGGCTTCTCCGATGCCGCCGGCGATGTGTTCGGCCGCGCGAGCCCGGTCTACCGGCTGCTGATGCGCAAGGTGCTGCGCAACCTGCTTGTGAACCGTGTCATCGGCTTCAAGCTGGGCCGGGTGCGCGGTGTCTACTTCAAAAGCTTTCTGGCCGCGTTTCCCGTCTGCTGGCGGGAGGCGCGCTTCTGGGGTGTCTTCGTGCCCGTGCTGCTGATGCCGGCCTCGCTGATGCAACACGCGCTCGAACTGCGGCGGCGCCTGAAGCCGACGCCGACAGCCTGAACCGGCCCCTTCCACGAATCGTCAGGAACCATGACGCAACACACTGAACGACGAGCACTGATCTGCGGCGTGGGCGGACAGGACGGCGCCTACCTTGCGCAGCTGCTGCTCGACAAAGGCTACCAGGTCTTCGGCACCTCGCGGGACGCCAACGCACAACGCTTCGCGGGCCTGGCATCGCTCGGTCTGACCGGGCGCGTGCGACTGCTGTCGATGGCGCCGAACGACTTCCGCAGCGTCCTGCAGACGCTGCGGCTCAGTGCACCCGACGAGATCTACAACCTGGCCGGACAGTCCTCGGTCGGGCTGTCCTTCGAGCAACCCGTGGAGACGATCGAAAGCATCTCCATGGGAACGCTGAACCTGCTCGAAGCCATCCGCTTCGCCGACCGGCCGATCCGGCTCTACAGCGCCGGCTCCAGCGAGTGCTTCGGCGACACAGGTACCCAGCGCGCCAGCGAGACCACGCCGTTCCGGCCGCGCAGCCCGTACGCGGTGGCCAAGGCCTGTGCGCACAACCTCGTGGCCAACTACCGCGAGGCCTACGGCATGCATGCAAGCACCGGCATCCTGTTCAACCACGAGTCGCCGCTGCGACCGGAACGCTTCGTCACCCAGAAGATCGTGCGCTCAGCGGCCCGCATCGCGCAGGGCACCGCGGATGCGCTGACGATCGGCAACCTGGATATCCACCGCGACTGGGGATGGGCCCCGGAATACGTGGAGGCCATGTGGCGCATGCTGCAGCAACCCGAGCCGGGCGATTGCGTGATCGCCACGGGCCGAACCGTGTCGCTCGAGGAGTTCGTCGCCCTGGCCTTCAGCCACTTCGGGCTGGATTGGCGCCATCACGTGCGCCATGATGCAACGCTGTTGCGGCCGTCGGACATCCGCTTCGGCGCTGCCGATCCCAGCCTGGCGCGCGACAAGCTCGGCTGGCAGGCCAGCGTCACGCTCGAAGAGTGCGTGGCACGGATGTGCCGTGCTGCCGAATCGGGCCACGACCGGTGACTTGACGCCATTCACTCGACGCCCCTTCAGGCCATCCGCGCGGAGCACCAAGGCAAATCTGCATGCACACCATCGTTTACGACCACCAGACCTTCATCGCCCAGGAGTTCGGTGGCATCTCGCGCTACTTCTGCGAGCTGGCGGCCCGCGTCCACCGCACCGAGGGCTACAGAGCGCGGGTCATCGCGCCGCTGCACTACAACGGCTACCTGCCTGACTGTCCGGTACCGCAGACGGCCCTGCGCGTGTCGCTGCGTTTTCGCGGTGAATCTCGCGTATACCGGGCGGTCGATGCGGTGCTCGCGCCACCCCTGACGTGGGCCAGTTCGCCGTCGCTGATCCATCGCACGTACTATTCCCCGCCGCCGGTCCGACGCTCTCGCGTTCCGGTGGTGCTGACGGTGTTCGACATGATCCACGAACTGTTCCCGGACAACTTTCCGCCCACCGATCCCATCGTTCGATGCAAGCCCGCCTGCGTGGCGGCCGCGGACCACGTGCTGTGCATCTCGCACTCCACGGCGAACGACCTGGTGCGCCTGTTCAACATTCCGCGCGAGAAAATCTCGGTGACCTACCTCGCGTGTTCCGACCTGTTCGCCGCGCCCGCGCCAACCGGCGAAACGTCTCCGCACAATCGGCCCTATCTCCTCTACGTGGGTCACCGGGGCGGCTACAAGAACTTCGACATGGCCTTGCGCGCCTATGCGGCCTCAGCGCGCCTTGCGGCGGACTTCGACCTCGTCACCTTCGGCGGGCGCCCGACGTTCACCCCCGACGAGCAGGCCCTCATCACCAGCCTGCCGTTGCGACCGGGCAGCGTCGTGCGGCTCGGCGGTTCCGACGATGACCTCGCGCGGACCTACCGCCATGCCCGTGCCTTCGTCTACCCCTCGCTGTACGAGGGCTTCGGGATCCCGCCGCTGGAGGCGATGAGTTCCGGCTGCGTCGTCGTCTGCTCCGACACGAGTTCCATTCCCGAGGTCGTCGGCGATGCGGCGATGCTGTTCGATCCGAGCGACGTCGACGCGACCCGCCAGGCTCTGGAGGTGGCATGCTTCGACGAGAGCAGGCGCACGGACCTGCTGGCGCGCGGCGCGGCACGCGTGCGCGAGTTCACCTGGGACCGCTGTGCCCGGGAAACCGTCGACGCCTACCGCCGGGTGGTGGGCGCATGACCGCCGCCCTGCACGCCACCGGCGGCCCCGCCGGGCGCGCGGCCTCGACGGCCATCTTCACGGCCTGCTCGGTGAACTACCTGCCGAAGGCCATGGCAATGTGCCTATCGGCACTGGATCACGAGCCGCAGGCCTCGCTGGTGATCCTGCTCGCCGACGGCAAGCGCGACATCGGCCTGTCGGATCCGCGCGTACGCATCCTGTGGGCGGAGGACCTCGGCTTCCCCGACTACCTGAAGTGCGCATTCAAGTACAACATCATCGAGTTCAACACCGCACTCAAGCCATGCGCCGCGCTGCACTTGCTGGCCTCGCACGAGCGGGTCATCTACCTCGATCCTGACGTCTGCGTYTTCTCGCCGCTCGACACGGTGTACGCCGGCCTGGACAGGCACGCCGCCGTGTTCACGCCGCATGCGCTCACACCCTACGATGGTGAAGGCCGGCCGAGCGACCGCGACCTGCTGCGTTTCGGCAGCAACAACCTGGGCTTCTTCGCGGTGCGACGCTCGGCTTCGGCCGAGCAGATGCTGCGCTGGTGGCATGCGCGTTGTCACCGCGACTGCTACTACGAGCCTCAGCTGGGGCTCGGCGTCGACCAGAAATGGATCGACCTGGCATTCGCCTTCTTCGACGACCTCGGTCTCCTCAAGGACCCGGGCCTGAACGTGGCCTTCTGGAACCTCCACGAGCGGCAGCTGTCGCGCACCGACCGCGGGTGGCGCGTCAACGGCAGTGCGGCACTCGGCTTCGTGCACTTCAGTTCCTTCGTGGAATCGGACGCGCAGGCCGTCGCCGACAAGCAGACCCGCCATGTCGCTGGATCCCGCCCCGACTTCGCGCAGGCAGCGGCGGTCTACCGTGACTACCTGCACAAGGCGAAGGCCTTGGTGCAGGTCACCGACCCGGCCTACAGCTACGGGCGCTTCGACAACGGCGACACGGTCGCGCCCGCGCTGCGTCGGTTCTACGCCGTCTGCGACCGCCCGGAGGTGCAGGGCGAGACGAACCCGTTCGCGGCGAACGGTGCGGTCCACCGCTACGCGCGCGAGCACGGCCTGACCTCGGCACGGCCAGCGTCCACGACGCATGCCAACTTCAAGGTCCAGGCCGACTACTCGCGCCAGCAGCGCATCATCACCGGCGCGTTCCGCTGGACCTTGCGCCTGCTGGGCCCGGACCGGTATTTCAACCTCATGCGCTACCTGGCGCACTACTCGTCGCTGCTGAACCAGGGCGACTTGCTCCGCAAGTGACCTGAGGGCCGATCGCACGCCATGAAAGACCTGCTTGAGCTGATCGTCTTCGACACCGTCTTCGCCTGGGCCCTGCTGGCGATCACGGTGGTGGGGATCATCGTCACGCCGAAGCTGTTCGGTGTGAAGCTGCTCAACGGCCTGCTGTTCTCGCAGATCACGCTCTTCTTCAACGCCACGACCGTCATCGCCGGGCTGAGCACGGACGCGATCCCGGTGGAGCGCGGCATCCACTTCTTCGCCGTCGAGTTCGCCTTCCTGGCCGCGATGTATGCCGTCTACGGCCGCCTCATCCGCAACCGGGTGCGGGTGATCGACGCGCTGAATCGCTTCTTCGACGGCCCGTTTGCGCGACCGTTCGTCGCCTTCATGGTGCTGATCGCGATCTTCAACTACGTGGCGACGCCCACGGACGGCAGCTCGCGCATCCAGTACATGACCGGCGCCTGGTTCTCGCTGCTCAAGCCATTCATCCAGCTGGCCACGCCCCTGTCCTACCTCGGCGTGTTCATCCTGCTGCTGAACCCGCGACGGCGCGGCCTGGGCTACCTGCTGCTGGTCACCGCCGTCATCGGCAATGTCCTGACCGGGTCCAAGGCCTCGTTCGCGTTCAGTCTGTTCACCGCCTTCCTCGCGCTGCGTGACCTGTCCATCGCCCCGCGCATGCAGATCCGCGGAGCCGACAAACTCAAGCTGTCGGTCTTCGTGGGCGCGATGGTGGCACTGGCCCTGACGCGGCTGGACGTGTCGGCCGGCGACGTCTCGGACCGCTTCTTCCTCTTCGGCGAAGCGACGATCATGACCTACTTCTCAGAGCGGCCGACCGCCGCCTGCGAGAACGTCTCGACCTTCGCCAGCATGCACCGCGGCTGGGCGCGGCTCGCCGGGGACGCATCGGCGAACAACATCGACACGCTGTTCGGATTCGCCCTGATGATCGAGACGGTCGGGATCAACACCTTCACCGGCCCGAATGCCCGGCTGTCCGCCTATGCGTTGTGCAATTTCCCCGACGAGCGCATCTTGCTTTGCGCCATTGTGGTGGTTGCCTACCTCGGCCTGCTGCTTGCAGTGTTCCGACGCACGCTGTCGCGGCCAACGCACCTCGCCATCTTCTACCCGTTCTTCCTGGTGTCCCTGGCCGGCGCGTCCCAGGACTTCAATCTGATCATGCAGGACATCACCATCTACATCCTGCTGCTGCTCACCACCATCCCGCTCTACGGAGCCACCCCCAGGCGACAACTTGGATAAGTACCTTCTATCACTCGTCATTGCCGCCAAGGACCCGCCCGCCGCACCGTTCGCGCTGTGCCTCGCTTCCTTCTCGGCCTTGGCGCACGCGCACCGCATTCAGATCGTCCTCGTCGAGAGTGGCGAACCGGCCAGGCTCGAACCCGCATCCCTCGCCGCCTTCGCCGACGTGAAGCGCCTGCAGGTGCCGGCCGAAGGCGTCTATGCCGCCTACAACGCCGGCATCGGCGCAGCGGACGGAACCTACCTGCTCTTCTTCGGCGTGGACGACATCGCGCTGCCCGGCATGGACAGCGTCATCGCCCACCTCGCGGCAGCGCCCGAGCCCTACCACCTCTACGCCGCCACCTGCTACATGCAGGCCACCGGCGTGCAGCGCCCGTCGACGCGGCGGACCTCGCTCATCCTTGCCAACTGGTGCCACCAGGGCATCTTCTATCGGTGCAGCCACCTGCTCGAGCACCGCTACGAGGTCCGCTACCGCATGCAGGCGGACCACAAGCTGAACATCGACATCGTCTCCAATCGCGCGCTGCGCTTCGGGGTGTCGCAGGAGATGGTCGCGTACTTCTCCGCCGGCGGCATCTCCTCGGTGCGCCCCGACCTGGTGTTCCGCAAGGATTTTCCCGCCATCGTCGCCGCCGCCTACGGCAAGCCCTGGGGCTGGCTGGTCCGGGCAAAGCAGCTCCTGATCGACCTGCTGCTCGGGGCGCCCGAAAAGCGCTTCATGCCGCGCGACAAGCTCTGACCTGCGAGCCAACCCACACGACCACGACCCATGCAAAAGATCCTCATCACCGGCGGCCTCGGCTTCATCGGCACCACCCTCGCGCGCCGGCTGCTGTCCGCGGGCCATGACGTCACGCTGCTCGACCCGCTGTCGACGCAGATCCACGGCGACCTGCCCAACGTGCAGGTCCCGGACGGCGCCCGCTTCGTCCGTCTCGACGTGCGCGACATTGCCGAGAATGCACAGCTGCTGGAAGGCGTGGAC